>NZ_JBHWDV010000001.1:410753-688838 GCF_042734445.1 Streptomyces sp. NPDC059649 | reverse complement strand
GTGTGCTCCCGGCCGGACCGCTCGGCGGTGAACTGCACCCTTCGGGCGCTACTTCTCGGAGTCCCGCTTGACCCATGTCATCGGAGCGGACTTCCCAGGTGCCTGGATCAGCACACGCTCGGGGATGGCCACGATCTTCTGCTTCGGCGCTCCGTCGGCGGGGGTGAGGTTGATCTTGTAGACGATGTATCCGGTATACCAGCCGCCGTTGGCGCGCCCGTCGAGCCATCCCACGCTGCCGTCGGGAACGTCGATCTCCGTGTCCTGCTCGACCATGCTGGTCCACCTGTTGGTGGTGGTCGTCGACTCGCTGTAGCTGAAGTTGAATTCTCCGCCCGCATCGGGTCCGGGCGCCTCCGGTTTGAATGTCGTACTGACCTTTCCACCGGCGGACCAGCCCTTCGTCTGACTGGTGTCCCGCCCGACGGTGGCCTGTGTCTTGTACGTGAGTTTCGCCCTCCCCGTAACCTCCGCCGTGGACTGGACCGTTGGGTACTTCTGGTCCAGGACGCCGACGAACCCGCAATCGGTACCGTTCGAGTCGTCCATGCCGCAGTAGTGCTTGGCGCTCATGCCGCCGCCCAACCACGGCTCCAGGTCATCACTGCTGCTCCTGCGAACGTCGGGGCTGTCGACGACCTCCACGCCGGGCTCGAAGTCGAACCCGCTCCCCAGCCGGTCCTTCACGTCGCGTATCGCTTGGTCGAGCGGATAGCTCTGCTCGACGGCATCGAGCGTGACCCCACGCGGGTCCTGCCCCAGAGCCGGATATCCCCTGATGGCTTCCTTCTGGTTCAGGGGCGCGGTCTGCTCCAGGAGGCCGACGACCTCTTCGTCGGTCGTATAGAACGTGTTGCCGCCGTCGTCGGCCGCAGTCGTCGACGGGCCGGCCGTGGCGGGCGTCTGGTCGCTGATGAGCGAGGTCGCCACGAGCGCCGTGAACGCTGCCGCCGCCGCGAGGACAGCGGCACGCCGGGCACTCCTCCTCGACGACGTACGGCGCTTGCCGGGTTCGTCGCGCTTGTCGTGCTGATCGGGCTTGTCATGCCTCTCGGGCTTGTCGGCGTTCGGTGCGCTCAAGGCCGTCTCCTGGGTACGGGTCGGGGTAAGTCAGGTGGGACAGGTCGGCGGTCGGCGGCGGGGCAGGGTGGGGTGGCGACGGGCCGCATCGACCACCCGTCACATCGTCTGCGCCCGGTTTCTCCTCCCACACCGCAATCGGGGTGGCCTTGAGGGCGGTTATGTCGCACGAAAGTGCGTCCGCCCAACCGACGGCCGCCGACTCGAGGCCTTCGCGGGGCCTGGGGCGGGAGCCGGATCGATCGCGGCGTCAGGGAAGTCCCGCCCGGCATGCCCGCTGCTGCGTTGCCGGGTTGTCTGCGTACGCTCGGTACGCCGGGTTGTCTGCGTACGCCCGGTACGAGGGCGGTCCTCCGTCTTGCGGCTCAGTTCCGCGGCCGGATGTGGCGGCGCGACTCACGCCAAAGCCTCGCCACATCAAGACAGTTGACCTTCACCCCGGCGGACCCCGTAGCCCGGAGCGGCGCAAGCACGAGGCGCTGGAACGGCTCGCGCGGGACAACGGCCTATGGGTCGCCACAGCCGACGCTACCGGCGAGCCGTGCCTCGTTCCGCTGGCTTCCTGGTGGGACGGCGAGGCAGTGTGGCTGTCCGCCCGCGACACCGATCCGACCGGGCGCAACCTGTGTGCCTCGGGCCGGGTCCGGCTCTGCTTCGGCCATAGCCGGGACGTGGTCCTGGGCCACGGCACCGCGCGCAGGCTGCCCCGCGAGGAGCTTCCGGCCGAGGTGGACGACGGCTTCGCCGCCAAGGACGGCTGGGACCCTCGCGAGGACCGCCCCTCGTGCGTCTTCTTCCATGTCACCCCGCAGGTGCTGCAGACGTGGGGAACGGTTCCGGAGATGCCCGGGCGGTTAGTCGTCGCCACCGACAGGCCATCGAGACGGATGGCAGGGCTCTCGCCGGCCGCGCCACGGCCAAGGCCCTACCCGCCCTGCTCCGGCTTCGGTGCCCTGGCCCGACCACGAGACAGTGGCCCCGGTTTCGCCGGGGCCACTGTCACCGTCCAGAGGCTGAGCAGCAGATCACTGCGTCAGGGCGCGCGGAGGCGTCTGGGTGCGGATCAGTCGCAGCAATCGGGCTTGCAGCGTTCGACCATGACATCGTCGACGACCGGTCCGGTGGCGCTGTGGAGAGTGGTGCTGGCGAATGTCAGAGTCGTGGAGGGGCCGGTGGCCACGAAGGTCACCTGTCGCCTCACATAACCCATGTTGGCCTTCGTCTTGCCGGTGACGTCGAAGGAGAAGTCCTGGACGTTCTGCCCGTCGACGAGAACCTTGCCCGTCTTCAGGACCGGGACGCGGTCGAGTTCGGGGTTGCCGGCGAGCGAATACGTCACCGTGTACCTCGTCCCGGCCTTCGTGGTGAAGGTCTGGGACGCGGCCCCCGCGTCGGTGCCATTGAGGTCCAGGGACTGGTCTCCCTCGGCCGCCTGCCAGTATCCGGCGCCGATCAGGTCGACGTTTCCGCTGGTGACTCTCCAGGGCCCGAAGGACTGCCCGGTCGCGAATTCGTCGAAGGTGTTCGGCTTCACCTTGGGGGATTCGAAGCTGCCGTCGTCGAAGCGGCTGACGGCGGAGAGGGACGAGGTGGCCGGGCCGCTTGCCCGGCCGGTGGTGTGTGCCGGGGCGGCCATCGCGGTGCCCGCACCGGCAATGAGGAGGGCCGCTGCGGTGGTGGCGGAGAGGGAAATTCCTATGGCCCGCATGGTGTCCTTTCGATTGGTTGTCGCTGAAGCAATGGAGTCTGATTTCTCGGGCGGCTTCAAAATGGACCGCTTGTTGGGGCGGTTGATCCTCTTGAGTGGCTGTCTTCGGAAGCTGCCCGCTTGGACAGAGCCATTCTGTAGACGCTGAGTTGGCGCCGGAAAGGCCATTGGGGTCAGCCGTTCGAGAACTTTGTGGTGCCCGATACGGCGCCCTATGGGGAAATAGTTCCCGGGCCTTGATTTTCGGTGCCGGACGTCTCGCTGAGAATTGCCGCTGCGCGTGCGTAGGCACAGTGCGCTGCGATATCACCGGAATCAGTGGGCGGTGAAGGTGTGAGAGCCCGAGCCGACCTCGTAGACGACCGCGCCGCCGCCCGTGCGGATGAAGCGGGCGCCCGGTGGTGCGTTCACCGCGTTGCGGGAGGTCGCGGGTACGAAGACGGTCGCCGTGGTGTTCCAAGGCACGGTCGCGCGCAGGACGAAAGTGCCGGCCGACCGCTCCCAGCAGCTGCGGACCTGCCCGTACGGGGCGAGGTAGCGCTCGTCCGCCCGCCCGGGAACGCAGTGCGGACCGGAGCCGCAGGCGGGCCGGAGGAAGAAGTGCTTGTATCCGGGGTGCGCGGGGTCGGGATCGATGCCGCCCACGGTGCGGTGGATCCAGTCGCCGACCGCGCCCAGCCCGAAATGGTTGAGCGAGTACAGAGCGGGGTCGTCGGGGACTCCGTTGGTGCGGGTCCGGCCCTCGCGCGCCCAGATCCTCGTCGCGCCGTTGCCGATCTGGCAGCCCCACGAAGGGACCGTCTTCTGTTCCAGCAATTGGTAGGCGATGTCGGAGCGCCCGGTGGCGGTCAGGATCGGCAGCAGTCCCCCGGTGTCGAGGAAGCCGGTCGTCAGGTGCCCGCCGTGCGCCTTGATGCCGGCGGCCAACCTGTCGGCCGCGGCCTTGACGAGCCCGCCGGGCACCAGGTGGAAGCCCAGCGCGAGCACGTACGACGTCTGACTGCCGTTGCCGGTCCGCCCGTCGGCGGCGACGAACTTCGTGCGGAAGGCGTCGCGGATCTCCGACCACAGTGCCAGGAAGCGCAGGGTGTCGTAGCTCTTGCCCAGGGCACGGGCCATCTGAGCCATCATCGCCGTGGACTCGGCGAAGTAGGCGGTGCCGATGAGGTCCAGCGGCGTACCGTCCTCGACGCCCAGCCACTCCCCGTATCCGCCGGCCGGCCTGATCAGGCCGCTGCTGTGTGCCGTCAGGCTGTCGATCCATGCCGCCATCTCGCCGTAGCGGTCCCGTACGACCTGCACATCGCCGTAGCGCTGCCAGCAGGTGAAGGGAACGATCATGTGGTGTCACCCCCACCGGCAGGGCTCGGTCGTGTGCTGCCGGGCGGCACGCGCCGGGAGGAGGCGACGTGGCCTCCTGGAGGCGGGTACGCGTCGTGCGGGCGCGGCGGGCGGTGAGCCGGTCCGGCCATGGTTCTCCTCAGGATGGCTGGGTCTGGGGCGGTGCGTCAGGAGCGGCTCGACCGGTGGACTCGGCTGTCCAGGAGCGCCGCGGAGGGCGACCGACGAAGGTTCCGAAGAGCAGCGCGGCCGTTGTGGCCGCGAGTACGCCCGGCACCATCTCGTAGATTCCCGTCCGGAGCGGGCCGAGCAGCGGGTCGATGTGCTTCCACAGGATGACCGTGAGTGCGCCCGTGACGATGCCGGCGGTCGCTCCCGCCTTGGTCATGCGCGGCCAGTAGAGCGAGAGCAGGAACACCGGGCCGAAGGCCGCGCCGAAGCCGGCCCAGGCGTGGGCGACGATGTCCAGGACGCTGCCTCCGCTGAGCGCGATCACATAGGCGACCAGCGCGACGCCGACCAGCGCCGCATGTGTCACCGTCACCAATGTCGCGTCCGTGGCCCGCCGGTTGCGCAGTGCGCGGAAGAAGTCCTCGGTGACGGAGGTCGCCGTCACCAGGAGCTGGCTGTCCGCGGTCGACTTGATCGCGGCCAGCACCCCCACGTACAGCACACCGGCGAACCAGGGATCGACCGACCGCTTGACCAGTTCGATGAAGACCATC
The DNA here is from genome assembly GCF_042734445.1 of Streptomyces sp. NPDC059649. Classification (NCBI taxonomy): domain Bacteria; kingdom Bacillati; phylum Actinomycetota; class Actinomycetes; order Kitasatosporales; family Streptomycetaceae; genus Streptomyces; species Streptomyces sp. NPDC059649. Next base: position 683,984 of record NZ_JBHWDV010000001.1, on the reverse strand, counting down.
TCCCGGTCGCCGACCGAGGTGCGGAGCGCGGCGATACCGAGGAGTCCCACGAGGCTCGCGCCGGTCAGCGAGAGGACGACCCACCCCATGGCGATACGCCGGGCGAGCGGGATGTCGTGCGGACTGCGGATGGCCATGAAGCGGACCAGGATATGCGGCTGCCCGAAATAGCCGAGCCCCCAGGCGAGCAGGGAACTCACCGCGACGAGACCCAGCGGCTCGCCCGCGCTCCACCGGCCGTCGGCGAAACCGGGCTTCGCCCCCATGTCGAGCAGTGCCGGGCTCTTGTCGGCGATCGCATGGTGCAGCGCGCAGAGGCCGTCGAGGTGCCCGATGATGACGACGGGGAGGACGCACGCCACGAAGAGCATCAGCGCGCCCTGCACCACATGGGTCGTGCTCACGGCGCGGAAGCCGCCGAGGAGGGAGTAGATGACCATCACCACGGCGATGACGGTGAGGCCGAAGGCGAAGTCGACGCCGAAGACCTGGTGGAAGAGCACACCGCCCGCCACGAATCCGCTCGCCACGTAGAGGGTGAAGAACACGACGATGACGGTCGCCGAGAGCATGCGAAGAATCCCGCTGCGGTCCTCGAACCGTTCTTCGAGGTACGCGGACAGGGTCACCGAGTCGTTGGCGCGTTCGGTGTAGGTGCGCAACCGCGGTGCGACGAAACGCCAGTTGAGGTATGTGCCGATGATGAGGCCGACGGCGATCCACGTGGCCCCGATTCCTTCGGCGTACACGGCGCCCGGAAGGCCGATGAACAGCCAGCCCGACATATCGCTGGCCTCTGCCGACAGGGCGGTTATCAGGGCGTTGAGCCGTCGGCCGCCGAGCGCGAATTCTCGGAAGCTGTCGGTCTCCCAGTAGGCCCAGACACCGATGATGATCATCACGATGATGAAGATCCCGAACACCATCATCGCTGGTGCGGCGGTCTGTAGCTCCACCCGATTCTCCCTCGGCGCACAGCGGGCAGGGTTGGCCACGGCCGTCTTCGGCCGCGGTGGTTCTCGGCCGCGGCGAGCAACTCCCCCTGCCCGGACTGCTCAACTCCGCTGCCTCTTTTGCTCGTTGACGTCGCGGCCGCCCCGCCCCGCTCCGGTCGGCAGTGGGACCGAAGAGGGACGGGACGGCTGGTGCGGCCCGCCCGCCGGCGAAGGGCGGGCCGTGCCGTCCTCCGGGGGAAGGGAGAGGACGGCGTCCAGGGGGTGTCCGTGACCGTGTGTCGTACGGCCGTGGGACCTGGCAGGTCAGCGGCGAACCGCTCGGTTGGGCGGCGGTCGAGCCGTCTCGTCTCAAGGGCCTCGGAACGGTGCGACCGCGACCTCGATGGCCCGGCGCAGCGCCTGGACGTCGGTGATCAGCCGTCCGTCGGTGCGGCGGATCCGCCAGTGCGGTCCCGGCCCTTCGACGCGATGCGGCGGCGGGACGACGAGGTGCTGGTTCACGCTGAGCGGACGGGTGTCCGGGACGTCCCACCCGGTGGTCGCCCCCTCGCGGACGAACCAGTAGACGGCCGGCTCGTACGGGTCCTCGATCACCGCGCCGCTGCGGGTCCCCAGGATCGCCAACGCGCGTATGCCGATGCTGCGCGGCACTCGGACCGCGTCCCAGTCGATGCCAGCGGCCCGTAACTCGCAGCCCCCGACGGTCCGCAGAGCAGAGAGTCCTTGTGTCTCGGTGTACATGGGTAGCGGCTCCTCACCGTCTCCGTCGCGCAGGGTCGATGTCCGGACCGGTCGTCGTCTTCCCAGAGCAGAGGGGCGCGCCCCACCGACCGCCCGGCGCCGCCCGACCGGCCGGTCTCCTCCCGCCCACAGTCAGGAACCGGCCGCGTCGAGCGGGCCATGGGCGGGCTCGTCGGCGACCGCGCAGGACAAGGCGTCGTCCCTCCTGCGCGGTCACCGGCCGCATCGACCGCCGGTCACACATGGTCGGCGTCCGGAACGCGTTTCCGCAGCCGCGATCGGGGCGGATTTCGGGGTGGTCGAGCCGCATGAAAGGGCGCTCGCCGGCCGATGCCGTTCCTTGGCGACCGTTGGGCGCGGTCGCCAGGGCAGCCTCTCCAGCCGCGCGGGGCGGCCCCGAGCGGGATCCGGCGGCGGCACCGGAAAATGTTGGAGTTCTCCCGTCATAGCGCCGCATCGGACGTCTCTGAAGAGGTGTGGACACGAACTGTGCAGCACAACCGGGACAGGAGAAGGATGCCGACGTGCGAAAGCCTGACGCGCCCTCGTCCAGGGGCCCCCTCGCCGATGACACGGGCGGCCACCACGCCACCGGACCAGAGGCGAGCGACCGGTCCAAAGCCGACGTCGGGCTGCGGCTGCTGCGGGTCGCCCTCCGCCTCCTCCACGAGGCGGACGGCGGCGACGAGGTCACCGTCCGGGCACTGCGCCGCTTGGCTTCTTCCCTGGCCGGCGTCTGCTGTGAAGGCTGCGGCCGGAACCCGGCCTCGCCGACCTGGTGCCGTCGCGCGACGGATGCCCACCTGATCCGTTCCTGGACCCGGGAACTCCTCGCGCTGCTCGATGCCGACGAGGAGCCACCGGGCCTCGCACCCGGCGCCGTACGGAGCGGGCACCCGGTGAGCGTCGAGGATGCCGGCGCGCCGCTCACGGTCCGGCACCCCGACGGCGAGCGGCGTCACAGCTCACGGCGCGCCATCCCGCCCGGCTCCACCAGCCCATTGCCGGCCGCCGTACCGAACGGCCCGATCGGCCGATGGCACCCGCTGCCGGCCTCCGCCCACACCGACGAGCGGAACCCCCGGGTGGCGATCAGGTGCTTCGGCGGATTCCGGATGACCGTGGGTGACATGGTGATCGACTGGACGAGAGTCCGCCCCCGCGCCCGCGCCGCCATGCGGCTGCTCACCATGCGTGCGGGCCGGCCCGTACACCGGGAGGCGCTCATCGAGGCTCTCTGGCCGGACATGCCGCCCAAGTCGGCCACGGCCAATCTGCAAGTGGCCGTCTCCAGCCTGCGTAGTCTCCTGGAACCCGACCGGGATCTCGGCAAACCACGACTGGTGGTCCGTGTCGGTGACGCCTACCTGCTCAACCTGCCCGTCGGCGCCTACCTCGACACGCTGGCGTTCCAGACCGCGCTGACCCGGAGCAGGCAGGCGAAGGCCTCCGGGGACAGCGTCTCGGCCGTACAGGGCCTGCGGGACGCGCTCGCCCAGTACCACGGTGAGCTGCTCCCCGAGGACGGCCCCGCCGAATGGCTGCAGCAGGACCGCGAGATCTACCGGCACCAGGCAGCCGACGCCGCCGCGGAACTCGCCGCCGCCGAGCTCCAGGCCGGCAACTCGCAGGAAGCCGTGGCCGCAGCCCAGAAGTGCCTTGCCGTCGACCGCTTCCACGACACGGGGTGGCACCTGCTGCTGCGTGCCTACCACCGCATCGGCGCGCCCGCCGCCGCCGAGCGGACCCGACGGCGGTACCTCGCCACGCTCGCCTCGCTCGGCCTCGACGCCGACGAACGGGCTGCGTGCGTCGACCAGCACACCCGCCCGTCGCGCCGCCCCGGCCGAGGCGAGGTGGCGGACCTGCCGGTCGCGGCCGGACGGCTCAGTTTCCCGGCTGACCGGCAGTGACCTTGACGTCGTCGACGGTCGGTCCGCAAGGGCTGGTCGGGTCGCTGGTACTGGCCAGCCGCAGGGTGGCCCGGTCGCCGGTCGCGGTGAAGCGCACGGTCTCCGGCCGCCACCCCATCGCGGCGGCGGAATGCCCGGTGGTGTCGAAGGAGAAGCCCTTCGAGACGCCGGCGACCTGGACGGTCAGGGATCTCACGACGTTCCCGCAGCTGGGGTTGCCGGCCAGGTAGAAGCTCACGACGTACTGCGCGGCGGGCTTGGTGGCGATGCTCTGGCTGATCGCCCCTGCCGTGGACCCGGGCTGATCGCCGTTCATATCGAGGGACTGCGCGCCGGTCGCCGGCTGCCACCCCTTCGGACCGGTGAGGTTCACCGAGTTCTCGACCCGCCATGCGCCGATGAACTGGCCGTCCCGGTAAGGGATATGGGGCGCGTCACCGACCGGTGGCGACTCGAAGGCGCCGTCGTTGAGCTTGGGGTTCGGAACGGGCTCGGGGCCGTGGGGCGGGGTGGTGGACGGAGCGGGGCTGGACGGCTCCTCGGGCGTGTGCTTACCGGGCGCGCCCGGATCCGGCTGCGGACCCGGCTCGGCCCTGTGACCGCCCCGCCGCCGCGGGGCCGTCAGCAGGGGCGGCGTCTCGCCGGGTGCCGTGGGTTCGGGTGGTGCGGGGGCGGTGTGGGGCCTCGGGGTGGAACCGGGCTCGGTGGCGGGGGCTCTGCCTGCCCTTTCGGGGTGCTCGGTGGAGCTACCTGGCACGAGGAGCACGCCGGCCACCGTGAGAGCGGCGACGACGGCGGCCATCGTCGTGACGGCGACCGCGGCGCTCGAGGAACCACCGCCGCCCGCCATGCCCCCACCGAGTCCGGCGTCGTCCCTCGGGTCGGCCGGCTCCCCCGCACCGTCCGGTGACGCGTCAGCCAGTGAGGCGAAGTACCCGGCGAAGAGCGGTCCCAAGACCAGCGGACCCATGACGCCGCGCAAACGCCCGGAAATCTCCCGCAGTTCAAGCAAGAGCAGCGCACAGCGGTCGCACTCGGCGAGGTGCGCCTCCACACTCCGTCGAGCCCGCTCACCGAGCGGCCCACGGACATAAGCAGCCAGCTTCGAAGCACACCCGCGGCACTCCCGCTCCACCTTCTCCGCCGACAAATGCGCCTGCACATACTCCTTGCGCAGACCCTCACGCGCACGGAGGGCCAGCGCGGCGACCCCATTGGCCGATAACCCCAGATGCTTCGCCACCTGGGCCGGGCTCTCCCCCTCCACCACGGTGTGCCACAGGACCGCCTGCCAACGCTCAGGCAACGCCGCGAACGCCCGTGCCACCAGCGACGATTCCAGATCCGCCGCCACCGGATCCTCGAACGGAATCTGCGGCGCCAGACTCTCCAGCTCCGGCGAATTCGGCACGTCCCGCTTCGCCCTCGCCACCTTCCTCACCGCGATCCGACGCACCGTCGTCAACACGTACGGCCGAAACGCCTCCCGCGGACCGCCCCCCGCCCGCACCGCACTGAGCACCTGGGTGAAACCCTCCGCCGCGATGTCCTCCGCATCCGCCGGAGTCGAGGCATAGAGCCCGGCCAGCCGCCTGGCCGACGCCGAATGGCGCTCGTACAGCACACCGAAAGCGGCCTCGTCGCCGGCCCGGGCACGCACTATCAGTTCCGCGTCACACTGCTCGCCCCGCCCACCGGGCCCCGGCTCCCCGCACTCCCCCGGCTCCCGACCCTGCCCCGGCTCAACCACCATCGCCACCCACAACTCCGCACCCAACCGGACACGCCACCCCGCCGCTTCAGGCACGGATTCCGGCAGCGGGAGGCGTCGTCCGAGAGACCCTAGGGGCAGCGCTCAACGTCGTCCCGCGTTCCGCGTAATTCGCCCCATGAGGCGACGTTCCAGGGCGGGATCGGGGAACGTCTCCCTCAGATCAAGCCGTTGCGCATGGCGTACGCCACGGCATGGCATCGGTTGCGGAGTTGAAAGCGATTCTGGAAGTCGTGGAGGACCTGCTTCACCGTCCGCGCGGAGTAGGCGACCGCGGCCGCGATCTCGTCGGTGTCGAAGCCCTCGGCGGCCAGCCGCAGCACCTGGACCTCCCGCTCCGTGAGGTTGTTGAAGTTCAGGCCGCGCGGCCCCAGCACCTGGCGCTGCACCCGCCCGACCTGGTCGAGCAGCCGGCCCAGCAGGTCAGGGGGTACGGCTCCCTCCCCCGCCGCCGCCGACTGCAGCACCGTCACCAGTCGTTCCGGTGTGGCCTCCCGGCGGCGGACCACCCCCATCACACCCGCCTCGACCACCGGCACCAGGTCGGACTCGTCGATCTCCGGGGTGACCAGCACCAGTCGGGCCTTGCCCATCTGGGCCGCGACCGACCGCAGGACCTGCGGGGTTTCCTCGGTCACGGCGCCGGTGACGACCACGGTGACTCTCGCCTCGTCCATCTCGTCGGCGCCGAGCACCCGCACCTCCGGTCGCGGTCTGAGCTCCGCGGTCACTCCGAGCTGTGAGATCTGGTCATCCGCGCGGATACACACGGGAATGCGGTCCATCCATGCTCCTCGACAGGCACAGGACGCCGTCGGTCATGCGGCGTCTCGGAGGGCAAGCATCCTCATCCCGCTGGGCGTCCACCTAACACGCACTTAACGCACGGTTGTCACGTCGCCCTCCCCCGCATCAGCGGCCGATCCCGCTGGTCACGGCCCCGAGATGCACGGCGCGCGCACCCGTCGGTCTGCGCCGCCGTCCCGGTACGAGCGCCTGCCCGCGCGCCGTGAGCCGATGCGCGAGCGGCCCTTCACCGAGCCTCTCACCCCGCAGGTGCACGGCACACACCGCACCGGGGCCACGATGCCCCATCGCGCAGGAGGAGTTCACCAACCGCCATGGCGGCGACCGGAGCCGCCCGGCCCGTTCCGCTCTTGCTCACCGGAATCGATGTCGTCGTGGGCCGGGAGCCGACCACCGCTCGGCAGCCACAGCCTGCGCGCCTCGCGCGCACCGTTCAGAAAGAGGCGGCCTGGTTGATCGCCGCCATCACCCGCGGCAAGAACGCCCGCGACCTGCTCACCTACTTCTACGGACCCGGCCTCGCCAACCAACACACCGACCCCCATCTGGTGGCCTCCTGGAACGACGCCGCGCCCGACCCCGGCCGCTCCACAGACTCCCAGGGCGCCCAGGACCAGCTCCTCGCAGCGCTCGACCTGAGGGACGGGCAGGCCGGTGACGGCACATCCATACGGCAGGTGTGGCACTGCCGCATGTACACCGCGCCTCCGCGTTTCTCGGTACGACCGGGCTCAGCCGATCGGCTCGGGCATACGCACCACGTCGTACCCGAGCGGGATGGTGTCGCCGGTCGCCGGGTCGCCGAGTTCGACGCGCCAGTGGTCGGCGAACTGCTCGACGCCCTCCGTCATCGGGATGGTCCCCGAGATCAGGACCGTCCCGGGGACGAGGTCGCCGCGGGAGCGCAGGACGTCGGCCCAGTACCCGGGCGTGAGCAGCTCAGCCAGGGTGCCGTTCTGGATCTCGGTCTCCTCACCCTTGTGTGTGACCCAGGCACGCAGCGTCAGCTCGTCGAGGCGGGACTCCACATCGGCGAGGCGCCAGGCACGACGGGCGAGCACGTCCGGCCCCGCGTTCTTGCTCCAGGCCACGCCGTGCACCTCCAGCTCCCGGTCGGTGTGGTCGCAGGCGGCCGTGAGCAGCAGTTCCCCGTCGGCCGCCACCACGAGCGCCCACTCGGCCTCGCCCGAGGTCCGGCCGTGCTGGACCGCGACGCGCTCGGTCTGCTGCGCCAGGTACGGCGAGACCGGGTAGAGCGCGGGGGTGACCGTCGGCGCGGGCACGCCGAGCTCCGCCAGTTCGGCGACGTGCGCGGCCACGTCCTCCTGGCTGCGCCCCGCGTATCCGGCGTTCAGCACCTGCACGACGTCGACGTCACGGGTGGAGCCGTCGGGCAGCTCGAAGGTCAGGACAGCCATCGCATCTCCAGGGATCACGGGTCTCGGGGCGGCGCCGGGCCGGCGTCACGAGACGAAATTTCCAGCGCGGGGGTTGCGCATACGACCTGTATACAAGAAGTATGCCGATGGGTCGACCCATACTCGATGGTTGGACAGCTGAAGCAAGGACGGCACAGCGATGCAGCACACCCCTGAGAACACAGAGGCGCCTGGCACGTCTCCGGCGGCCACGGCGGGCCGTTCCGGTATCCGCCGGGCGTTCTTCGCAAGCCTCACGGGCACGGCACTGGAGTGGTACGACTTCGCCGTGTACTCCGCCGCGGCCGCCCTGGTCTTCGGCGATCAGTTCTTTCCCTCGGAGGACCCGTTCACCGGCACGCTGCTCGCGTTCTCCACGTACGCGGTCGGCTATGTGTCGCGCCCGCTCGGCGGTCTGGTCTTCGGCCGGCTCGGCGATGTCATCGGCCGCAAGAAGGTCCTCATCGCGACACTCGTGCTGATCGGCGTGGCGACGTTCGCTATCGGCCTGCTGCCCTCGTACGGGACGATCGGCGTGACCGCGCCGATCGTCCTGGTGCTGCTCCGCTTCGCGCAGGGTGTCGGCGTCGGTGGCGAGTGGGGCGGCGCCGTGCTGTTGTCCAGCGAGTTCGGCGATCCCCGCAAGCGCGGTTTCTACGCCTCCGCCGCGCAGGTGGGCCCACCCGCGGGCAACCTCCTCGCCAACGGTGTACTGGCCGGGCTCGGCGCCCTGCTGACGGAGGATCAGTTCATGTCCTGGGGCTGGCGGGCGGCATTCCTGCTGTCCGGCGCCCTGGTCGCATTCGGGCTGTGGATCCGCGTGAAGCTGGAGGAGACCCCGGTCTTCAAGGCGATGGAGGCCGCGCAGAACCGCCCCGAGGCGCCGGTGCGCGAGGTGTTCAGAAGGCAGCCGCGCGCCCTGGCCGCCGCGATCCTGTGCCGCGTCGCCCCCGATGTGCTGTACGCGATGTTCACCGTCTTCGTCCTCACGTACGCCACTACCGAGCTCGACATGTCGCGCGGCTCCGCGCTGGCCGCCGTACTGGTGGGCTCCGTGCTCCAGGTCGGCCTCATCCCGCTCGCCGGCGCGCTCTCCGACCGGGTCAACCGGCGTCTGCTGTACGGGAGCGCGGCGGCCGCGGCCGGTGTGTGGCCGTTCGTGTTCTTCCTGATCACGGACGGCGGCTCCTGGCTGCCGCTCGTGCTGGGCGTCGTGGTCGCACTCGCCCTGCACTCGCTGATGTACGGCCCACAGGCCGCGTTCATCGCCGAGCAGTTCTCGCCCCGGCTGCGCTACACCGGGTCCTCGCTCGCGTACACCCTCGCGGGCCTCATCGGCGGCGCGGTGGCCCCGCTGATGTTCACCGCGCTGCTCGGCTCGTTCCACAGCTGGCTGCCGCTCGCCCTGTACATCGCGGTGGCCGCCGCGGTGACGATCGTCGGGCTGTCCCTGGGGCGCGACGCGGACCGCGCCGAGGCCGAGGACGCCTCGCTGGTCGGCCTGCCCGCCGAACCGGGGTGGGACAAGGGTGTTCTCTCCGCGGCCGAACCCCCGAGGTTCGTGAAGTGAGTTCCGTACCGTCCGCACCGAACCGCATCGCCGAAGGGGCGACCACCGTGAAGATCGCGCTCAGCCAGATCACCACCGGGCCCGAGCCGTCCAAAAACCTCCGGCTCATCGAGGAGCAGACCGAGCGTGCGGCCGCCGCGGGCGCCCGGGTCGTCGCCTTTCCGGAGGCGTCGATGGCTTGCTTCGGCACGCCCCTCGCCCCCCTCGCAGAACCACTCGACGGGCCCTGGGCGCAGTCCGTGCGCGCGATCGCGGCGGAGGCGGGCGTGGTGGTCGTCGCCGGCATGTTCACCCCGGCGTCGGACGGCCGCGTCGCCAACACCCTGCTCGCGACGGGCCCCGGCGTCGAGGCCGCGTACGACAAGATCCATCTGTACGACGCGTTCGGCTTCGAGGAGTCCGACAGTGTCGCCGCGGGCTCCCGGGTCGTCACGATCGACGTCGACGGGATCCGGCTCGGCCTCGCCACCTGCTACGACGTCCGGTTCCCCGAGCTGTTCCGGGCGCACGCCGACGAGGGTGCCGAGGCCACGCTGCTCGCCGCGTCCTGGGGCGCCGGCCCCAGCAAGCGCGAGCAGTGGGAACTGCTCGTCCGCGCACGGGCGTTGGACGCCACGCTGTGGGTCGCGGCCGTCGGCCAGGCCGATCCCTCGGCGAGCGGCGCGACCGTGGTGGGCACGGCACCGACCGGGATCGGTCACAGCGCGCTCGTCGGCCCCGACGGGACCGTACGAGAGAGCCTCGGCGCGGAGCCGGGGCTGCTGGTCGCCGGGATCGACACCGAGGAGGTCGCGGCGGTGCGCGAGAAGATCCCGGTGTTGGCCAACCGCCGGCTGGGCAGCGCGGGCGGATCGGCGGACTGATCAGGACCAGCCCGACTGATCCGGGAGCGGCCCTTCAGCCGGCCAGGAGCACCTTCAGGGTCGATTCGAGGTGGGCGTCGATCGCCGCGCGGGCGGCGGTCGCGTCACCCTTGGTGAGGGCGTCGAGGATCGCGCGGTGCTCGTCGAGCACCGTTTCCTGGCGGCCCGGACTGCTGAACAGGGCGACGACGCCCGCCCGGACCTGCCGACTGCGCAGCCCGTCGTAGTGCCGCTCCAGGAGCGAATTGCCGACGGCGGCCACGAGGGTGGCATGGAAGGTGTGGTCCAGCGCGATGAACTCCCGTGCCTGCTCCGGCCCGGTCAGTTCGGCCTGCCGGGCCAGCAGCTCCTGGAGCTCCCGCACCGGCGTGGTGCCGGAGCGGACGGCCTGCTCGGCCGCGTACCGCTCCACGATGCCGCGCAGCTCCATGAGTTCGGAGATCTCCCGGCCGGAGAGCGAGGCGACGCGGGCGCCCCGCTTCGGCACGAGCTGCACCAGGTCCTCGGCAGCGAGCAGCAGCAGGGCCTCGCGGATCGGGGTCCGGGAGACGCTGATCCGATCGGCGATGTCCTGCTCGGACAGGAACTCGCCCTGCATCGCCGGATCCGTCAGGACGATGTCCTTGAGGTACGCGTAAGCCTTCTCCCGACCGGACGTCACCACTACCTCCTACCTCCAGAATCGCATACACCTCGTATACAGAAGTTACCACGGGGTCCGGTCCCGGCGGCGTGGAGTGCAGCTTTCGTGTACCACGGACCGGAAAGTCAGGACGGAACATCCGCTGGCGCAGCACTGATCGGGCGCTTACGACTCGGAACGCGATCGAGTGCGGTGCGGCAAGCCGAGCGGTATCCGACAACCGCCGTGGGTGATCTTTCGCGGCACGTCCTGACCGCCAGCCCACTCAACCTTGTCGCCGACCTGACCGGCAGCCTCGATCTCCTGCTCGATGAGGCAGCAGCCATGCCCGTCGAAGGCTGGACCGCGCTGGTCCCCGCACTGGCAGGCTGGCGCCACCCGGCCTGGTTCACCCTCCCCCGCTGCCGACGCGAACTCGAAACCCACCACGTAGACCTGAAGTTCGGCTATTCCACCGCCAACTGGACTGCTGAGTGCGCCACTTGGGCCCTCGACGACACCCTCACCGCGCTCACCGGCCCACACTTCCCGCCACCCGCATCGAGGCCGAAGACCTCAGCCGAACCTGGCACCTTTCCTCGACCGGCCCCACCGTCACCGGTCCTGGCCACACCTTGCTCGCCTGGCTCGGCGGACGTGGCGCAGACCCGCAGCTCCACACGAACCAACCGCTGCCGATCCCACCACGATGGCGTCTCCCCCGGCTCCTGGCTGGAACTGACACGTCGGTCGATGCTGGTGAAGGCGGTGAGCGCATCGAGCGGCTGAACCCGGCCCCGGCCGGTCGCTCCTGATGGGGGTGGCGGAAGACCAACGCCGAGTATCGCCGCATTGGCGCCTTACATAAGCCCGCCGGCATGCCGGGACCGCGCGCGTTCCAGGGCCGCGTCGAAGTCGCGCTGGGTGTCGTCACACCAGAACAGCAGGTCGGCGAGGACCTGTTGCAGGGTCTCGCCGGGGCTGCGGCGCCAGCCGTCGCCCGAGAGCGTGTACGTCTGCAGAGCCGCGTTGGCGCGCCGCACCGCCGCGTCGCGCCCACCAGGTGTCATCTCCATGTCCATGGTCGTCCTCCCGTTGAAGCACCTGTCGAAGTGTCCGGCGAAACTCTAGTGGACTGTATATTTGCAGTGCACTTCACTTTTTGGGCTTCGCGGGTTCGGTTCGGCCGGTTGCCGGTCGGGAGCAGGGGGCGGGAACGTATGGCGACATCCACGGACGAACTGCGCACGGTGACGGCCGTCCGCTACGTGACCCCGTTGCGGAGCGGAGGTTCGGTCCCCGGCATCGTCGAGGCCGACGACCTGGGGACGTACGTCGTCAAGTTCACCGGCTCCGCGCAGGGACGGAAGGCGCTCGTCGCGGAGGTGATCGTCGGCGAACTCGCCCGTCACCTTGGCTTTCGCACACCGGAGTTGGTACTGGTGCGGTTCGACCCCGCGGTCGCGCGGGAGGAGCCGCACCAGGAGGTGCAGGATCTCCTGCACGCCAGCGCGGGGCTCAATCTCGGCGTGGACCTCCTGCCGGGAGCCGCCGACTTCACGCCGGGCGGGCCGGAGGTCGACCCGGTGGAAGCTGCCCGGATCGTCTGGCTGGACGCGTTCACCGCCAACGTGGACCGCACCGTACACAGCCCCAACCTCCTGACCTGGCCCACCTCCGGCCACCACACGCCCCGCCTGTGGCTGATCGACCACGGCGCCGCCCTGGTCTTCCACCACCGCTGGGCGGACGCCTCGGACGCAGCCGGCAGGGCCTATGACTTCCGTTGGCACGCGCTGGGGTCGCGTCACCTCGACCTGGCGGCGGCGGACGCCGACCTCGCGCAGCGGGTCACCCCGGAGTTGCTCCGCCAGGTCGTCGCTGCGGTCCCGGACGTCTGGCTGGCCGGTGAGCCGGGGTTCTCGGGGCCGGAGGAGGTCCGCGAGGCCTATGTCCACCACCTCGCGGCACGGGCCCGGTTGTCCGACCGGTGGCTTCCCACAGACCGCGCGGCGGAACCGGAGCGGAGGCCACAGCGGCCGGCATTGTTGCAATGCGCTGCAAAAGAGGAGTGCGGTTAGACTCGCGCCATGAGTGAGGGGCTGCGGGAGCGCAAGAAGCGGCAGACGCGGCAGCGCATCTCCGAGACAGCCATCGGTCTGTTCGTGGCGCGGGGCTTCGACCACGTCACCATCGCCGAGGTCGCGGCGGCCGCGGAGGTGTCGGTCAACACCCTCTACAACTACTACGAGTCCAAGGAAGACCTCGTGCTCCCGCCGGACGAGGCGTCCCCGCAACGGCTCGCCGACATGGTGCGCGCCCGGCAGCCGGGCGAGTCCGCCGCGCGGGCCGTGCTCGCCCGGCTCCGCGACGAACTGCGGCGCCGCGACCGCAAGATCGGCCTGAGCACGGGATTCGCCCCGGTCTTCGAGATGATGCGGGCCGCCCCCACGCTCACCGCCAGGCTGGAGGACCTCGGCCGGCAGATGACCGATGCGCTCACCGCGGTCCTGGCCGAGGAGACCGGCGCCCCGCCCGATGACCCGACGCCACGCGTGGTGGCCGGCCAGATCGGCTGGTTCCACTCGCTGGTCTACAGCGAGATCGGCCGGCGCATCGTGGCGGGCGAGAAACCCGCCACGATCGCCAAAGCCGTCCTTGCTCTCCTCGACGTGGTCGAGGAGACGCTGAGCGGGCGCGCCCTCGACTACGCCACCCGCGAGGCGTGAACACGCCGGCGATGGACTACCGGGGCGGTTGTGGGCCACGCGCCGCCGTCGTCCGTAGCTGCGTGACGGGACGGCCCCCGGGTAACCGACGGGTACCGGCGGGCACGGGCCTGCCCCCGGAGGGAGGCATCGAGATGGCCGTCGCCGAAAGCAGCGTCCTGGTGCTGGATGCTGCTCTTACTCCACACCGGCGATGACCGCGGTCACGACCTTGCGGCCGGCTCCGGCCTCCGGCGGGGTGTCTTGCGGGTCGGCGAACAGCATGTGCACGCCCCCGGATCGTCATAGGCCCCGGGGTAAACGAGAGGGGATACGTGACCGGCTGGGAGGCCGACCTGATGATCGGCCGCGCGGCGTCCAAGAACCGGATGTTCTCCACTCGTGAATACGGTGCCCTCACCATCCCCGGTCGAGTCGCGAGGTCCCGGACTCTGGAGATGGCCGTCGACCCGAAGAAGCTCACCACCAGGCAGTTCGAGGACCTGACGCTCATCGACCGCGACGAGCACCGCGCTCACTTCGTCCGTGACGGGCAAGGGCTCCTCGCCGGCATCGCCGCCGGGATGTACCGCATCCCCCGGATACGGACGAGCATCCTCCTCGACCGCGGTTGGCTCCCGTACCGGCCGAACTCCGACACGGTGTGGATCTCAGCGGCGGGCCGCATGGCCATGGCTTTTCGGTGGCGTGCGGAACAGGGCTTGAACTGGCGACTGCTCAAGGGACTGTTTCTGGACGCTGCGCTGACGGCTGCTTCCGCCGCCCGCCCTCGCTGACCCCACGGCTGGGTCGGCTCGGCAACCGACTCCGGCATCGTCCGGTTCTTCTTCGGCTGAACGTGGCCTGGAGCCGCTGCTGCCGCAGCGTGAGCGGCGCTTTCGCTACTCGAACACGATGACGTACGCCGCAACCCGACCCAAGGTCCCAGACGCAGATCCATTCCACGATTGGCCCAGACAGTCACGCTTCAAATGGGCCATATGTCCGGGCCATTATCTGCTTAGGCTCGACACCAATGCGGCTGAGACCACAAGCGACCTCTGTAGGGGATCCCGAGGTCGACACTGGTGCCTGCTTTGGATTTCCGGCCCGTACCTCCCGGTCGGCCGGACTGAGTGAGAGGACAAAGATCTGCTGTGAAGGCGTGCGGAGTGTCCGGGGCCGAGAAGGAAGTCGCCCTGCTGGAGTTGCCCGAACCGTCATCGCCAGGGCCCGGTCAGATCCTGGTGGCGGTTGAGGCGGCGGGGGTCGGCCCGTGGGACGAACTGCTCAACGGCGCTGGTTGGGACGTGGGGCTGCGCCCCCCGGCGGCGCTGGGAGTGGAGGGCGCGGGCAAGGTGGTGGCCGTCGGCGAGGGTGTCACCGGGTTTGCCGTAGGCGACCGGGTGCTCGCACACGAGGCCCCGCTGCCCGGGGGAAGCGGCTTCTGGGCCGAACGCGTTCTGATCAACGCGGATCACGCGGCAGCCTGCCCACCCGGGCTGGACGCCGTGCAGGCGGCGGCGCTGCCGGTCAACGGACTCACCGCGGTGCAGTCCTTGAAGAAGCTGGACCTCGGCCGAGGACAGCGGCTCCTGATCACCAACGGAGGCGGGGCCACCGGATCCCTGGCCATCCAGCTCGCCGCGGCCAAGGGCATCGAGGTGACCACGACCGCGTCTGCTGCCGCCGCAGAGCGCCTGCTCGGTCTGGGAGCGAGGGAGGTCGTCGATTACCACGACCCGAACTGGTCGGCCAAGGTACGCGGCGGGTTCGACGCCGCCCTCATCATCGCCGCCGGCACGGCGGACGCCGCCCTGCCTTTGGTGCGGGACGGCGGCCGACTGTGCTCCCTGACCTCGGACGCGCCTCCGGAGGAACGAGGCATCACGAGTGGGGACCTCTATGTCGAGCCCAACGCCACGCAGCTTGTCCAGCTGGCGGAGCAGGCTGCCGCGGGAACCTTGAAACTCGCACCGGAACCCATGCCGCTGAGCGAAGGGCCGGCTGCGTTCGCCCGGGTGGTTACCGGACGGGCCGGCGGTAAGAAGATCGTGCTCACGCGAGCATGACCCGACCGGGCACCGCCCGGTCCCGATGCTGGGCCACGGTGCCCGCCAGGCGCGATCGCGAAGTCGTCAGGCTGAAGGGGGGACCAAGGAGGTGCCGGCGAGGTTTGCTCATGCCGGGGCCGCGCCGCGGCCGCCACGGCAGGACGTAACCCGCACCACTCACAACGGCCAGCGCAATGAGCCCAGTTGTCGATGGGTGATCAGGCAGCAGGCGAGCTTGAGGAGTCCTTCGTGGATGTCAGCCCGTCGCTCCCATCGGATCCGCAGACGTCGAAAGCCGGCTGACCAACCTCGCGCACCGGCTGTTGGACTCACTGGCCGATGCCGAGGATGTCGTCCAGGATGGCCTCTTCCGCCCGCCGGCGCATTCGCGCGGCGCGGCCCGATACGGCGTCCCGGCCCGACCCGGTCGCGGCAGCCCGGCGCGCCGACGTCGTCAGCGCGACGTCGACTGGTCCCTCAGCGGCTCGCACACCGGCGCGACCGGAGAAGAAGTCGGCTCGGTCAAGGGAAGCGCCTTCAAGGGCATCAGGTCATCCACCAGGCCCCCTTCGAGCTCCCCGTGCGGAGCATCCAGGGCATCGGCTACGGCGGATATCTCTCCACCAGCCGGTACCCCCTCGTCGCCGATATGTTCAGCCCCATCGAAACGGTGCAGCTGGACTTCGACGTCAACCATGGTTTCGTCGGCCTCGGGAGAATCCTGCCCGGCCTGCCTCTGCTCGCAGGACGGGCCGACATCGGCATCGTGCTCGACGAACGCGGTGTGGGCGTATACGGACTCCTCACGGCGGACAGCTTCAACCTCCCCGGCCCGTTCACGGTCACCGGCGGGCACCTCGCACTCACCGCACGACACCCCAAGGGTCTCGCCGCCGCGGGCCGGGTGAACTTCGGCATCGAGAAACTGGCCAAGGGCTGGTTCCAGGCAACACTGAAAGAGAACGAGGGCTTCGAAGTTGCCGGCGAGCTCGAATTCGACACGGGGCCCCGGAATCGAGGTCAGCTACGACCCGGACCGGGAGGACGCCACCCAAGTCGTCGGCGACACCCGGCTGGTGATCCCGGCCGACGCCGGTCTGCGGCTGTTCGTGCAGGGCGGCATCGGCGCTGGCATCCCGTCGTGAGCGCGACCGCGGGCATCGAACTCGGCGGCCAACTCGGCCTGGCCGGCCAGCTCACCGCGGTCAAGGTGCCCTCCCTCGGTGTGGAGCGGCCGGGTGCCCCGCCCCATCGGCCGGCGGCGCTCTGCGGCGCGTCCCGATGGCGCGGCATCAAGGCAGACGCAGGGCCGCACGGCGAGGGGTGTTGTGGTCGCTTCAGGTATGGAGGTGACTGCGTTCGCCGTTGTGGTCGAGGATGCACAGGATCTCGGCGGGGCCGCGCTCGCTGCGGAGGGTGTGCGGGGTCATGGTGGAGAACGAGGCGGCCTGGCCGGCCTCGATACGGATGACGCGTTCGCCGAGGTAGAGGATGACGGTGCCGGACAGCACGGTGAACCAGTCCCGGCCGGGATGGACGCCGAAGTCGTCGGGCGTGACGCTGCCCGCCGGCTCGGTGATGCGCATTTTGGCGACGGTCAGGCCCTGGGGGCCGTTGTCTTTGGTGAGGAGCCAGGTGGTCAGGCCGCGGCTGTCGTCGCGGTCGGGGCGGATGACTACGTCGGAATCGTCGGGGGACTCGACGAGCTCGTCGAGGGACTTGCCCAGCGCTCCGGAGATGGCGGTGAGCTGGTCGAGGCTGATGCGGCGGTGTCCGGTCTCGATGCGGCTGAGCTGGGAAGGGCTGATGCCCGCGCGTTCGGCGAGGTTGTCCAGTGACCAGCCGCGCGCTTTGCGCAGGGACCTGATCCGCATCCTGACGGTGGCGTCCAATGTCGATTCTTGCTCCACCGGCAAGAGTGTATGACGTGGCGACAACAGTCGCTCTACCGTCCAAGCATGAGCACACACCACGACACTCAGGGCCACATCGGACACGAGCGGGCAAGTGGCTCCGATATCGCGATGGCGCAGCTGCTGGAGCTGGATGCCGAAGTCCTGGCGCCCTATCTCGCGGAGCTGACCGGCTGGCTTGCCGATCTCACGCACCGCGCCCCGGTCCGGATCCTGGATCTGGGCAGCGGACCCGGCACCGGCAGCCTCGCCCTCGCCCACCGGTTCCCCATGGCGGCGGTGATGGCGGTGGACATCTCTCCGCAGATGCTGCACCGCCTGCACAAGCAGGCAGCCGCGCACGGTGTCGCGGACCGGATCAGCACGCTGGAGGCGAATCTCGACGAGCAGTGGCCGCAGACCGGTCAGGACGGGCCGTACGACCTGATGTGGGCCGCAGCCTTCCTGCACCATGTGGCCGATCCCGCCCGCACCCTGGCCCAGGGGTTCGAGCGCCTGCGGCCGGGCGGGCTCCTGGCCGTCACCGAGATGGACTTCTTCCCCCGCTTCCTGCCCGAGGACACCGGCATCGGCCGGCCCGGCCTGGAGGCCCGCCTGCACGCGGCCACGAACACCCTGCCGTCCCACGAATGGACCGACCGGCTCACGGACGCCGGATTCACCGTCGAGGCGCGCCGCACCTTCGAGATCCGTCTCGACCGCACACAGGCGGCACCAGCCCTGAGCAGCTACGCCCAGGTCTGCCTGGCCAAGCTGCGCTCCCACGCCACCGAGGTCCTCGACATGGACGACCTGGCCGCCTTGGACGCCCTGCTGGACGAGACGCAGCCGCACAGCATCGTGCGCCGTGACGACCTGAGCATGCGCACCAGCCGCACCACCTGGATCGCCCGTCGCCCCTGAGCCACGGTGGGCGAGCCGCGCCAAGACCCGGCTCGCCCCCCGCGGCTCCTCTACTCACTGATACTTCTTCATTGAGCGGTGTGCATCGTGAAGTTGCTGGTCACGGGTCTGGCGTGCGCGGGATTCTGGATGCTCGTGCTGGTTGAGGGCGGATGGCTTCGGTGAAGATCGTCGGTCAGCGGACGACTTCGGTTCGTCAGGACGAGCAGGGCCCTGACCAGGGCGGTCGCCCATTTCGGGTCGGTGCGTACCTTGCAGAGCACGCGCCAGTTCTTGAGGTGGGCGATTGGTCTGGTGCCGGGTGCTGAACGCACCGAGCTGTGGCATGGAGCAGCCGGACGGGCCGACCCCAGCCCGCCCCGATCAGCGCCATCAGGCGTCCACGCCGACGGAAATGCGGGCGGCCCGCACGTCCCCCAGGTAGCCGCGGGGCCCCAAGGGCTCGCGTGGAGCGGGCAGCGGGCCCCTGACGGCACTGGAGGCCGACGATGTGCCGGACGACCACCTTCGCTTCGGCCAGGGCCGCGGACCTGCCATTGCGCATCAGCCAGCAGGTCGGTGTCTGGAGCAGCTGCAATTCCTCGTGCCCGGCACTGCAACCAGCGCCGGGCGTCAAGAAGGCCGGTACGCCCTACCGCGTGACGAGTTCGCGTACCGTCGCCATGTCGCTGAACGGCAGCAGTTCCTCGTTGACGATCTGGTAGGGCTCGCTGCCTTTGCCCGCGATCAGGATGACGTCGCCCTGACCCGCGGCGGACAGGGCGAAGGAGATGGCGCGGCGGCGGTCCGCGAACCGCTCGAAAGTGGTGCCGCTCGCGAGCAGGCCCGGGACGATCTGATCCATGATCGCCCGGGGGTCTTCGTTGCGGGGATTGTCCGAAGTGAGAACGCACAGATCGGAGTAGGTGCCGGCGATCTCCCCCATCCGGGCGCGCTTGGTGACGTCCCGGTCCCCGCCGCAGCCGAAGACCGTGACGACCCGGCCGGAGGCGAAGTTGCGGATGGTGGTCAGCACCTTCTCCAGTGAGTCCGGGGAGTGCGCATAGTCCACGATGACGGACGTGCCGTCCGGGGTCTCGTAGCGTTCGAACCTTCCTGGGAGCGGAGGCATCTGCTCGAGTGCGGCGACCAGTCCGGCCAGATTGTGCCCGATGAGGTGGCAGGCTGCGACAGTGGCCAGTGCGTTGGAGACGGAGAACCGTCCAGGCACGGGGATCGCCGCCGGATACTTGTGGCCGGCGTGGTGCAGAGTGAAGCGGGTGCCGAGGGCGTCCATGGTGAGGTCGGTCGCCCGGTAGTCCGCCTCCGCGTCGATGCCGTACGTGACGACCGCGCCGGGCATCATCGCCCCGATGCAGGCTCCGACCGGGTCGTCGGCGTTGACCACCGCACGCCGGCACAGCCCCTGAAACAGACGCAGTTTCGCGTCCCGGTAGTTCTCCATGGTGCCGTGGTCGTCCAGGTGATCCTGTGTCAGGTTGGTGAACACCCCTACGTCGATGAACGAGTGGTCCAGGCGGTGGGTCAGCAGGCCCATCGACGTGGCTTCGAGCGCCACGGTGCCGACACCGCGGTCGCGCATGCACCCGAGCAGATACTGGAAGTCCGGCGACTCCGGTGTGGTCAGTACCGACCTCGGCATCGGGATCAGTTCGTCGCCGATCCGGCTGCCGCCCGTCCCGATGACCCCCACCCTGGCGTGCTCGGCGACCCTCAGCACCGACTCCACCATGGAGGAAACCGACGTCTTCCCGTTGGTGCCCGTGACGGCCACCATCTTCATCTGCCGGCCTGGCTCTCCGTGGTAGCGGGAGGCGACGACCGCGGCCGCCTTGCGCGTGTCCGCGACGGCTACGACGCATACACCAGCTGCCGACGCCCAGGTCGCGACCGGAAGTTGCGCCGTCGCGGAGTCGATGAGTATCGCCACCGCGCCGCGTGCGAGAGCCGGTCCGACGGACTCGGGGCCGCCCTCGCGATGACCGGGTACCGCGATGAACAGGGATCCCGGAGCGGCGCGGTGGGCGTCGAAGCAGGTGCCTCCGGTGATCCTCGTCTCCGGATCACCCTCGATGACTTCATGATCGTGCCCGGCGAGCAGCTCGCTCAACTTCACAAGGGTCCTCTCGAAGATGCACCGGCTGCCGGTCGTCCGACGGTCGGCGCGCAGGTGGCGCCAGGGCGCCAAAGGATGACAAAGCAGGAACTTGTGGCGAGGACCGTCGCCGTGTGGTTACAGAGGCGGGGAGGGGCGGCCGCGCAGAATATGGCCCGTCTGCAGGGGCGGAATGATCTTGGAAATGCCGAGAATTACCCGGAATCGCTAGCCGTGGCCGTGCACCGCGCGACAGCAGATCGCCGGCGCGTTCACCGGGTCGATGGCCGTCGCGCACGCGGCGGGCGGGCACAGGGCATGAGCGGCCTGGAACAGGCACTCCCTCACTGCGCATGTGCGACCCATGTGTGGAGTGTACGTCCAGCCGCGGTGGGCGATCGCCCACCGCCCGCTCGCACCTCTGCGTTATTGCTGCCGCGCTGTCTCCGGAACCCGCGCCGCGAGGAACGCCGTGCGGTGGCGCAGCCGGATGGCGTTGGTGTTGCGCGCGGAGGTGTGCAGGAAGGGCCTCTCGTCGCGGGCACGGACGCCGGGGGCCACCTCGAGGACCATGCGGGCGGCCAGGCCCTGCCCGCGGAAGGCTGGGTCGATGCAGGCCGCACTGATCTCCGTAGCTGGAGCGGATCACGGCTCGCCGCAGTCTGGACGCGCTCGCCGAGGAGCTGGCCAAGCAGCTGCAGGAGGTGCGGGCTGAGCGGGAGGAACTGGTGATCGCCGAGCGGGTCCTGGTCCGGCCGGCCGAGCAGCCGGGCCGCGACGGAGGCCGCCGCGGCCGGCGCCCCGGCCCCCGCCCAGGTGGCGGGGCGGGCGGTACTGCTGGTCCCGCACCGCAGCGCGACTCCCGACGAGGCCGCCCTGCCCGGCGACTACCGCCATATGGCGTCGATCCATTCCTGCGGTTTATCGAGCGCGACGTAAGTGTGCAGAACGGCTCGGCCTCTCGATGGCCGAGGATCCCCTTGCCAGTCGTGACGGCGAACAGGGAACCGTCGCCGGCGGCCTTGGCCGCTGCGGGGTGGCGTTGGTCGGCGTCGTACAGGTAGGTCTCGATGAGCGACGTGCCGACGTACTCGGGTTCGCGTCGGAGAGCAGCGGCCGGACCCTCGACCAGGCGCCGTCCGCGCCGACGAGGAGGCCGGTCGTCACGGTCGGCCCGTCGGCGAACGTCAGCTCGTGCCTTCCGTCTCCGAGGGGGCGGACACTGGTGACCTTGTGTCCCCACTGGATCATCTCGCCGGGCAGCGAGTTGCTCAGGATCCGACGCAGGCCTCCGCGGAGCACCTCGGGGCGCCCGCCCGTGCCGTCGTCGGGCTGGTCAAGCAGGACCGCGCCGTGCCGGTCGAGCACGCGTACGGCCTCGCCACCTTCGTGGATGATCGCGCGGAACTCGTCGGTGAGGCCGGCCGCTTCGAGGGCGAGCTGCCCGTTGTACTCGTGGATGTCGAGCTGACCGCCCTGCCAGCTGGTGTCCGGGTGCCTGCCGACCAGGTAGGCGCCCTCCCCCGCCGCTGCGAGCCAGGTGATCCGGAAGGCCAGGCGCTGCCACCCGGCCCGGTAGGAGGAACGCCCCACGCGGCCTTGGACTTCGCCAAGACCCGGGTACCCGAGCGCCAGAACGTCGCGTCGGTCCGCTTCACCCCGTCCATGGGGCGCCCGGCCAGGAACGGGCCGATACCGAAAGCGAGGGATTCGGCGATCTCTTCCACCTGCTTGTCGAACTTCGTCTGCGTCATGCCGTGCCCCGGCGGTGCACTGTCTGCGGATCAGCGGGCGACCGAGATCGCGAAGGGCGCGAATCCGCTGGACCGCATCACATGCGGTACGAACAGTATTGCGGCCTCCGTGGCGCGGGCGGTTCGGATCCCGCCGAGATCAGTGATCCATTCCTTGCGCCAGCCGAGGTTGATGAGCAGTTCACGGACGGTCTGCTTGGCCTGCGGGTCGTCGCCGGAGAGGAAGGCGTCGGGTGCCTGGGTGAGCGTGGCCGGCGCGGTCATCACCGGGAAGAGCATGGTGTTGAGTGTCTTGACGACGCGGGTTTCGGGGAGCGCTTCCTGGAGTTGCTCGGCGAGGCTTGAGCCGGGGTAGATCAGGTCGGCGGGCAGTCCGTCCGGTCCCTCGACGGTGGCGTTGGAGACGTCGACGAGGATCTTGTCGCGCAGTTCCTCGCGCAGGGCGACGAGCCGGTCCAGCGAGCCGGCTCCCGGGGTGGCGTTGATGACGATCTGGGCTGTCCGGGCAGCGTCGGCGGCGGCGCCCGGCGCGCGGTCCGCCACGGTCACCTCATGCCCTGCCCGGGTGAGGGCTGTGGCCAGATTGCCGCCGACGCGGCCGTTTCCGAGAACTGCGATCGTGGTCATGATGATGTGGTCCTTCCGTGCGTGCAGGTTGTCGTGCAGGTCGTGGTGCGCGGTCAGCGTGAGAGCGTGGCGACGGCCTCGGCGTGGACGCCGGGCCCGGCGGCCAGGAGGCTCTCGCTCTGCGGGGTCCAGGGGCGGCCCTCGGCGTCGGAGATCTGGCCGCCGGCCTCGGTGACGAGGAGCGCCCCGGGCAGCAGATCCGCGCGGGCGCCGGCGAACTGCCAGAAGGCGTCGATCCGGCCGGCGGCCACGTTCAGCAGGTGCAGGGTCGCGGGCACGGCGGTGCGGACGACCAGCGCGTCGAAGAGCATCGCGGTGATCGAGGAGCCGACGCGCCGCACGACCTTCTCGTCCTCGTCCGGCCGGGCCTGGCTGGTGGCCACGATGCTCAGGCCGAGGTCCGCGGTCTGGGAGACGTGCAGCGGCCGGCCGTCGAGGTGGGCGCCCGCGCCGGTGAGCGCGGTGTAGGTCTCGCCGGTCAACGGCAGGTGGACCGCGGTGAGCACCGGCTGGTTCTCCCGCACGAGGGTGGCGGTCACCGCCCACTCCGGCAGGGCGTGCAGGTGGTTGACGTTGCCTTCGGCCGGATCCACGACCCACCATTCGCCGGGCGGCAGCGCCCCGCCGTCCAGCTCGTCCGCCACCCAGCCGGCGTCCGGACGCAGGCGCGTGAGGCGGGGGCGCAGGATGTCGAGGGCCGTGTCGTCGTTGGCGGCGAGCGCGCGCATCAGCTCTTCACGGTTCCGGTAGCGGACCACCTCGCCGAAGCGCTCGCGCAGCGCCGAACCGGCCGCGCGCACGGCGATCGCGGTCTGGCCGAGCAGGTCGGCGTCGGAGACGGCGACATCAGTGGTTGGAAGCGTTTCGGACATGGCGAACTCCCTTTTGAGAAGGAGGTGATGGGGCCGTTCGGGCCGAACTGGGCGCTCTGTTCAGCGCTCTGGTCTCGAAGCTATACAGCCTCTTGATTAACTTCAAATGCATGTAACGCACGGCTAGAATTACTCCCATGCAATTGGATTTGAATCTGCTCGCCGCGCTCGATGCGCTGCTGGAGGAGGGAAGTGTGGCCGGGGCGGCCGCGCGCCTGCACGTCACCGCCCCCGCGATGAGCCGGAGTCTGGGCCGGATCCGGCGCACGACCGGGGATCAGATCCTGGTGCGCACCGGCCGCACCATGACCCCGACGCCGTATGCGATCGCCGTCCGGGAACAGGTGCACGAGCTGCTGCACCAGGTCCAGGGGGTGCTGGCACCGAGCCGTGAACTCGATCTGGCAACGTTGGAACGCACCTTCACCCTCCGCTGGCACGATTCCCTGGTCGCCTTGAGCGGCCCCACACTGCTCTCGGCCGTGCGCGAACAGGCGCCTGGCGTGCGATTGCGCTTCGTCGCGGAATCGAGCATCGACACCCCCGAGTTGCGGCGCGGCGAGGTCGACCTGGAGGCGAACGCCAACCGCCCGAGCGCACCGGACATCCGTGCCGAGAACGTGGGCGAGACCCGCCTCGTCATCGTCGTGCGGCAGGGGCACCCCCTCACCCGCGTCAGGACCGTCACCGCGAAGCGGTACGCCGCCGCTGAGCACGTCACCGTCTCGCGACGTGGAAACCTCAGCGATGCCCTCGACGACGCCCTCGCGCGGCTCGGCCTCACCCGCCGCGTGGTGGCGACCGCGCCCACGGAAGCAGCCGCACTGGAGTTCGCGCGCGGCTCCGATCTCCTGGTCAGCGTCCCCGAAGCCACCACGCGGTCAGCGGTCGCCGACCTCGGCCTGGTCGTGCTCCCCCTCCCGCTCGAACTCCCATCGGCACCGATATACCTGTCGTGGCATCAGCGCTACGACACCGACCACGCCCACGCCTGGCTGCGCGGGCTGGCGCGAACCGCACTGGCCATGGGCGGAGCGTCGTCGTAGTCGGGACCCACATCAAGTCACCAGCCCCCGCCAGTAGGCGGACACGACCAACCTGAACGCCAGTCCGCGAAGCCCGAGTTTGCCGAGAATGCAGGACACGAACGACCCTGACGCTGGACAACGTCTTTCAGGGCGGGGCCAGGTGTATTGACCCGCCGCGGCGCGGTCGCTCGGCACATCGCCGAACGCGGCGGCGATCTGCTTCAACGTCAGCAGCCAGGAGGCCGTCAAGACGTCCAGGTGGTGTCTTCGGTCAGGACCGCTTCCAGCTCGGGCAGATTCAGCTCGTCCAGGGCGTGGGCGCAGTTCGCCACCGCCTACTGGAGTTCGGCGATCACGAGACCACCGTCAGCACGATCTTGCCCTGGATGTGGCCCTGCGCGGCTCGCGTGTGTGCGCTGCCCGCTTCGGACAGCGGGTAGGTGCTGTCCACCCCGACCTGGAGCTTGCCCTCGTCGAAAAGGCGCCCGATCTCGGCGAGTTGGGGGCCGTTGGAACGCACCTGGATGTTCGAGACGGTGATGCCCAGACGCGCCGTCTCTTCCGGGGCGTACTGGGCGAAGAACACCGGAAGCATGGTGCCGCCGCGCTTGAGCACGGTCAGGAAGCGTGAGCTGTCCGGGCCCCCGACGGTGTCGATCACCAGGTCGACACCGCTGACCACGTCCGCGGCCTGCGTCCTGGTGTAGTCGATGAACTCATCGGCGCCGAGCTTGCGCAGGAACTGCTCGTGCCGGCCCGAGGCCACCGCGATGACGTGTGCCCCCTTCCATTTCGCCAGCTGCACCGCGAAGTGGCCCACTCCACCGGCGGCCCCATTGACCAGCACGGTCATCCCTGGCGTGATCGGCACCGGCTGGTGCACCTGGCCGGTGAAAGGAGACGGCACGTCGTGGCCGAGATCAACCAGGTACTGCCAGGCCGTCAGCACGGCCATCGGCGCCCCAGCCGCCTGGACGTGGTCGACACCGGCCGGCTTGTGAGCCAGGTCCGAGGCCGGCGCGGCCACGTACTCGGCGTACGTCCGGCCGTCGAATCCGGGGAACCGCAGCATGCCGAAGACCTCGTCACCGACGGCGAACCCCAGCACGTCCGGAGCGACCGCCTGCACCACGCCCGACATGTCCGTTCCGG
Organism: Streptomyces sp. NPDC059649; assembly: GCF_042734445.1. Taxonomy (NCBI): domain Bacteria; kingdom Bacillati; phylum Actinomycetota; class Actinomycetes; order Kitasatosporales; family Streptomycetaceae; genus Streptomyces; species Streptomyces sp. NPDC059649. The sequence continues at coordinate 658,217 of NZ_JBHWDV010000001.1, read as the reverse complement.
GGATCAGGGGGAACTCCAGCGCCGGCCTCATCTCGGCCGGCATGACCTTCATCCCCTCACGCAGGTACCAGTCCGGCGGGTTGATGCCCGCCGCGTGGACCCGAACGAGCACCTCGCCCGGGCCGATCTCGGGAACCGGCACCTCGTCATACCGCAAAACTTCCGGCCCGCCCGCTTCGTGGAACTGGATCGCCTTCATCGCGCCTGTCGCTTTCTTGGGGAAACGTTGCTCCTTCAGTCAAGGCCCAGGCCGGCATGGCCGTCCAAGACCGGTTCGGCAACTCGATCATTCCGAAACGGCATGACGCGTACGCTGGACGGGTGAACGATCGCGGACAGGACCTGGAACTGCGGCTGGTGCGCTACTTCACCGTGGTGGCGGCGCACCAGCACTTCGGCCGGGCCGCCGCCGACTTGCACGTGGCCCAGCCGGCGCTGAGCCGCCAGATCCAACGGCTCGAGAAGTACCTGGGCGCACGACTGCTGGACCGCGGGCCCCAGGGCGCCCGGCTCACTCCGGCCGGCCAGAGTTTCCTCCCCCGTGCCCAAGCCCTGCTGCAGGCCGCCCGCCAGGCCGAGCTGGCCGTGCGTGAACGAGCCGAGACCGAGCGAATCGCCATCGGCTACGTTGAAGACTTGGTGATCACTGCCGCCGTACGGGAACTGCGCCGCCGTTACCCGGACGCCGAGATCGCCACCCGGTACCTCAGCTGCCGCGACATCGGGGCGCTGTCCGACAAGCGCGTCGACGCCCTGATCGCGCGGGCCCCGCTGCCGCTCGCCGCCGACGACGTGCTCACCACGCCGCTGTACGAGGAGCCCCGGATGCTCGTGGTCCCGCGCGGCCATCCCTTGGCCGACCGCACGTCGGTGACCGCGGAAGAACTGGCCGGCGAGGAGGCGGCGCCGTGCGCGTTCGAGACCGCGGACTGGACTTCCTACCGGGTCCTCGGGGCCGGCGTGCCGCCGATCGAGAGCTACGAGGACAAGCTCGAACTCGTCGCGAGCGGCAGGGCGATCGCCGTGCTACCGGTCGGCGATCGGCGTAGCTCACTGCGTCCCCACCTCGTCACCGTCCCGGTCGAGGGCGCTCCCCCGAGCCAGGTCGTCCTGGTCAGCCGCAAGGGCGACCCGAATCCGATGATCAGGCGTCTCCGGCTGGCGGCCCAGGCCGTCCTGACCGCCCCGGCAGCCTGACCGGGACCCGCTTGGCACTGAACTGCCCCAAGCTCTTTTCGTGTCGCTTGTAGCACCTGTCGCAGGTGTCCGGCCTGGAGCCGTCGGCCCGGATGCTGAGGGAAGCGATCTGTCCGCAGACACCGCACGGGCAGGGAGGGCTGGAGTAACAGCCGTCGCAGACCGGCCCGTCGGGGGTCCGTACGTTGACCCGGCGTACCCGCCCGTAACGGCAGCACATCTGACGATTCTTCGGAGCACAGGTCCGGCAGAGGCTGGCGCCGTCGGGCATACGCCGGTACGAGGTCATCATCCGGTGGCAGTCGGCGCATTCCTCTTTGGCATCCGGCTCCTTGTTCCTGCACGGGTTGCAGATGCCACCCTCCGGTCGGCGGGCGACGTCACTCAGCTGCTGCCGCTGCTCGACGCGATCCCACCGGTCCGCGGCCGGGTCGGGCGTCAGGAGGATCTCGTGCAGACGTGGCCACACACCTGCGGAGCAACGCGTTCCCACAGGTCATCAGGCACAAGATCAACAGGCACCCGCAGAACTCTGCCGCCGGCCAAGCCCAACTGCCAAGCCCTCAACGCCAACTCATTCTGAAATGATCAGCCAGTCGGCACGGTCACGATCGCTGATCCACCCAGAACCACTGCCCCAACCCAGCCAGCAGGCCACAGCCCTGACGCCGGGGAGACCACCACATTCACACCACCCGTCGGCGCGAACGACACCGGCACCCGGGCCAGGTCCTCCCACAACCCACGCTCTGAAGAGCAACGGATCCATCGACATGGCCCCGATCCCGCCAGGAGAGGCAGCTGCTGACCTGGCATTTAACTCAGCAACCGGTCTTTCACCGGCATCAGAAAACCTTGCCCGAGCACTTCGCGAACACGGCCACGACGTTGAGGTCGAGCACCTTCGCGTCCGGCTCCCCCCGCGTTTTGAACAAGGCGTCCTCGTGACCTCTCACCGGAGCCGCAGAACGCCAGGAGCGCGATGGTCGAACATCTCGACCAGCCAATCAAACACAGTGGTCCGCGCTCTTCTCTCACTGCGGCAAGGTCAGCGCTGACAGAAGGACGGCTCGTTGGGTGACTGCGCGACGACCGGATCTCCAACTGGAGAACCGTCTCGGGATAGCCGAGATGCTCGCGAGACACCTCGTGGTCGCGCCACTCAACACCGAGGGCGCCCCCACGACATCGTCCAGGCCGTCGGGCGTTCGCCTCCGGGTCACACCGCTCCCTCGGCAGGGCTCTGCAGAGGCTGCGGGCTCAAAGCGAGCGAGCGGAGAGGCCGCTCGCCGTTCCGCAGGTTTCGTGGTCGCTACCGAGGTGCGGCGCGTGCTCGTCGAGGTGGTGCAGCATCTCGTCCGGCGGCAGGTCGAGCGCCGCGAGGGTCTGCACGATGGTGCGCAGCTGAGAACCCCGCCCCCAGTGATGTCCTCAGTGGACCGTCGCCCAGAACGCACGCAGGGCTGAGGCGCCAGAGACGGGGTCTTCGGTCATCCACCAGTGGCCAAGTCCGCTGAGGACCTGCACCCGTGCCCCTGCTCGGCGTGCAGCGCGACGCCGTTGCTCCTCGGTGCCGACGAGGTGGTCGGCGGTGGCGAGGAGCGCGAGTCCCGGCCGGGCAGCCGCACGCTCCAACTCCAAGCCGGGGCCGGTCACGTCGGGCTCGGTGGACCGGTAGACCGCGAGCACCGCTCGGCCCATCGCCTCGTTCTGCCCCGCGGCGACGCGGGCGGCGACCTGCCTGCCCATGCCCCGTTCGACGAGCACCGCGGTCCGTTCCTCGACCGTCCCGCCGAATCGCGCGGCGACGTCGGCTTCTCCGATGCCTGGCGTCCGCCAACGGCGGGCGAGCTCGTGCCACTCGTACTCGGGGTCGTAGATCCCCAGTACGTCGCTGACCCAGCTGCGGACGAGGTCCGGACGGCTCAGCACGACGTTCACGACGTGGCTGCCGCCCAAGTCGTGGCCCACCAGGTCGACCGGCTCCCCGAGGGCCGTCAGCTCATCGGCGAGCCAGTCCCGGTATTCGGTGCGGGTGGCGCCGAACCCGGCGGGCAGCGGCGTCCCGAACCCGGGTGGCGACAGGCAGATCAGATCGGATCGGAATTGCCCCAGTTCGGACAGCAGCGGCTCCCAGACCGCCGCCGTCTCCGGGTTTCCGTGGACGAAGACCGCGGGCATCGGGCTCAGACCGCGATCGGCTTGGTCGGCTGCGGGACCGACGCCACGGGCGCCTCGCCGCTCGAATGGGGGACTGTGCCGTAGCCGGGGTCCCGGACCGGGTGGGCGAACGCCTGGCGGTTCGGGTGGCGCACCAACACCCTGGCCCGGGCAGCTACGTCCTCCGCGGCCAACTCACGCCCGCCCTCGCCCAGGTACTCCACAAAGACGCCGAAGTGGGCGGTGACTGAGGAGCGGATCGTCTCCGCGTAGCGCCGGCAGTTCTCGCGGCCGCCGCGTGGTCGGAACCGCAACCCGCTGAGCATCACCACCGGCCCGCCGGGGGCGTCCGCGAGCAGAACATCCAGGTCATGGCCATCTCTCTCGGTCATCGAAACCTCCGGGCGGTGGAATGCGATGCCTTACCCTCACATACTTGTTGACTGACACGCAAGTTTGTACGCTTGAGCCATGACCACCGCACGCCGTACCCAGCGCGAACGCCGGGACCACGCCGAGTCCGCACTGCTGAACGCCGCCGCCGAACTGGTCGTCGACCGCGGCCTACGCGCGTTGACGCTGGCTCGCGTAGGGGAACGGGCCGGCTACAGCCGAGGCATCGTCACGCACCACTTCGGCTCCAAGCAGGCACTGCTCCATCGCCTCGCCCACGCCACGCAGGCCGGATTCGTGCCGGGACTCAGCGACCTGCCTCCGGGGTTGAACCGCCTGCTGCGGCTGATTGACGGCTACGTTGGCGCGCTTGGGGAGATCGGTGTGTTCAACCGGGCCTTCTTGCTGTTGTGGGCCGAGGCCGCCACGGAGGCGGAGCTGGCGCCGATCTTCCGTGAGCGGGACGACGCCTTCCGCGCCGACCTGCGCGACGACGTCCATGCCGGCATCAAGGACGGCACCATCCGCACCGACCTCACTCCCACCGAGGTCGCGGTCGCGATCGTCGGGCAACTCCGCGGGATTGGACTGCAGCGGCTGCTTGACCCACAGGCCGTCGACACCGAACGGCTGCGCCACGCCGTCACTGGGTACTGGCGCCGGGCGCTCAGCCCAGCGGAGGTGTGACCGCAGGCGGCGTCGGCGGAGGCCCTGGACCGTATGGAGAACCGGGGCCTCGCTCGCAGGTAGTGGGGGCTGCCGCCGCTCTGGGTGGCGGTAGAGCCGCAATTGCGGCAGGTGCGGGTCAACGAGCGTACGTATGCCGGGCTGGATGTTCACGCCCGCTCCGTCGCCGGGGCTGCCGTGATCGATGGGGTCTCCGGGGGAATTCGGTCGCTGCGGCTGGCGCCGGAGACGAACGCGGTGGCGTCCTGGGTGGCGTCGACGGCGGCGTCGCGGAAGCCCAGGGCGTCGCGGAAGCCGCGGCGCGGATCCGGCGGGGGAACAGCTCGGCGTACGAGGCCCCGTGGTAGCTGAACTTCCGCTCGCCGAGGGGCGGCCCGGACCGCCGCCGAAGCGGGCCTGTCGATTGCGTTGTCGGGTGGTCCGGGCCGAGGACCTGCTGCATCGCGTGCGTTCGGAGGGCTCGTACGGTACGGCGCCCATTCCAAGTCCGGGCGTCTTCACGCACACAAGGCGTACGACGTTCCTCACCGACGGCAATGGCTGACAAGCCTGGATCAGGCCTAAACTGGCAGGCCTCGGAGCCGCATCCTCTGGATCAGTGCGGCCCGGTCGTCGCGGAAGGGCGGTCAGTTGGGGAAGCATGCGGACCAGTTCCGAGACGAATTACGTGCGTTGTACGAGAAGGCCGGAAGGCCGACCCTGAGGCAGTTATCCAGGCAAAGCGAGAATCGTCTGGCGGCATCGACGATCAGCGGCTGGCTCAACGGTCGCGCCCTGCCAAGCGAAGCCCTGACGAGCGAATTCCTGGCGCTGATCTCCCTGCTGCAAAGGGTGACAGGAGAAACCACGGGAAACACCCGAACACGGGACCAGCGCCGGTGGCTGGAACTTCTCGATGCGGCTCGCCGGGAGCGCGGTGTTCGCGCCGAATCCAGGGCGCCATTCGGGTGGGCTGAGGTGGTCAAGAATCCTGCCATGTTCGAGACACTGGTATCTCTGCTCATTCTGCGGATTCGTCCTCATGCCCAGGTGGCCCAGCGCAGTGGTAAAGGCCGCGGATACGATGTATTTGAGCACTCGGATGACGGCGGCCTCGTCCAGTACGAGTTGAAAGCCTTCACCGGCCGCATGACGTCGGATCGCAGAGCGCAGATTCGCCGTGCGCTCCAGAGGCTCGAACCTCAGCCGGATCACTGGGATCTCGTGGTGCCGATCGACGCGACGCCCTCTGAGGATGCATGGTTCGCAGGCCTTCGCGATGAATTTCCCTTCGTCCGGCAGTGGCACGGCCTGAGTTGGTTGAATCGCCTGCTCGGTGACCAACCTGACCTGGTCTCCTACCTGACTGCGGGTTCACCAGACCTCCTGGGCAGGCGTCTGCGAGAAGCAATGGCCAGCCGCCGCTCGCTGCCAGGAAAGGCCGTGTCGGACCCTCTGGGCGGACATGGTTCTGTCCGCTGCCGAGGTTTCGGCGATCGGCCCGCCGACGAGGACCTGCTGAACCGGGACGCATTGGTCGCAGCTGTCGCCGACCTGCTGGTGACGGGCGAAGACAACGTCAGAACCACGGTTGAAGCCGGCGGCGCTTTCGTGGACACCACGGGCCCGACCGTCGTGGCTTTGGAAGGCCCATGGGGGTCGGGCAAGACGAGCATGATGCGGCTGATCGAAAGGGAAGTCCTTCGCAGGCAGTCGGCACGCTGCGACAAGACCGACCCGCACCGGCGTTGGTGGAGGCGTTGGTGGAGGCGTTGGTGGAGGCGTTCGCCCGAGCATCTTTCGGTCAAGGCCGCGCTTCTGCAGCTGATTCGGACCACCCCCGAGGCACCCACGAACAGAGAAATGTCTCGGCCGGGAAATGCAGCACGGGCGGGGCGGCCTTCGACGTCCATAACAGCCCACTTCAACCCCTGGGCGCATCAGACAAACGATCAGATATGGGCAGGCCTGACTCGGACGATTGTCGAGGCTGCGCAGCCTGCGCTGGGATCTCACGGGCGGAGCCGGGAGACGTACTGGCTGCGTAGGAACTCGGTTCGCCTGGACCGTCATCAACTGCGTCGCACGATGCTGCGGCGGCTGTGCTCCCCAGTGCTGCGAGTAGCAGTCTTCGCGCTGCTTGCTCCCCTGGTCGCACAGCTCGCCAAGGGAGGGCAGAACTACCACATCGCTGGGCATCAGATCAGCGCGGTTTTGCTGGCAGGGGCGTTGCCGACGCTCTTGGCCGTCGTGGGGGTCATTCATACGGTGTTGCGCCTCGCCTGTGGGCGGGCGCGTTCCTACCTGCCGGGCGAGCTCCTGGACGGCCCGGTGATGAGCGGTGTCCTCGCCCCGGCGGGAAGTGGAGGCGTTAACGACGCCTTGCGAGACCCGTACTACCACGCCCGGTCCGGATACCTCTATCTCGTCCAGCACGACATCCGGGAGCTGCTCGCGACCTTGAAGCAAGGCGGCCACGAGCTGATCGTCTTCATCGACGACCTGGACCGCTGCTCACCCCGGGTGACCGCCGATGTTTTCGAAGCAATCAATCTGTTTCTGTCGGGCGCGCTGTACGTCCCTACGCGCCAGAGCGCCCAGGACCAAGCCCGATGCCGGTTTGTTCTTGGGCTCGACCCTGGAGTCGTCGCCGCTCATCTGGACCGAGCCTATGCAGATCTCGTGACCGCGGACCTGGCCGACTCGCATCAGGACCCTTCCGTGGGCTGGACCTTCCTGCGCAAGCTCGTCCAGCTGCCGGTGGCCCTGCCGCCGACGTCGCAGGGCAGCGTCGAAACCGCTCTGACCGGGCTACTGGGCGAGATTGCCCCGTCGGCTCCGCCGGCCGTCGTCGCTCTCGACGAGGCGGGCGAACAACAGTCTGTCGTGGCTCCTGCTCGGGCCCCGTCCTCGACCACGTCGTACGGCCGTACATCGGAGACCGAGGCACTTGTACGTGCCCTGGAGACGGACCACACGGTCCGCGACCAGCTCGGCAAACGCCTGCGCGCACAGAACGATCTCTCGCTTCGTGAAGTGAAACGGCTTTTGACGTTGTGGCAGTTCTATCTTCGGGTGCTGGGCCACAAGGAACACGGACTGGAAAGGCTGTCGGTACAAGAGGCGGTCCATCTGGTGGTGCTTTCCGAGATCGCGGCCCGCTGGCCGGCGCTCCAGACGCCCCTGCGCCGACGCTTCGATGGAGCGACGGGACTGGAGATTCTCGCGGAGAGCACCACGGACGACCACTCATGGGCCAGAGCCCTCCGGCGCGTCGGGCTGAGCGACATGCGCCACGCCAAGTCGTGCGTTGCGCTGCGATCGCTGCTCGCCGAGCATGAAGGGAAGTCGGTGGCCGAGCTCGCGGAACGGCTGTCTTGAGAGGGAATCTGATCTGGACGGCGGGCAGTTCGGGATGGTGTTGCGGCTGGTTGCCTTGGCTGTCGTTGCTCGGTATGCGAGTGCTCGGTCGTACGTAAAGTGGCGTGTCCGATGCCCGCTGGGCGAACGCGATCCTCTGGGTCAACCACACCGGCATCCCATGGGAGTACCTGCCGCGTGCCGCACGACTTCCCTTCCTACAAGACCGTGTACGACTCCTACGCCACGTGGGAAACGGACGGCACCACCCAGCTGACCCGCGACCCGTTCCGGGACAGGACCCGCCGGACCCACGGCCGCAGCACGGAGCCGGCCACGGCCGTGGTGGACGCGCAGAGCGTGAAGACCTCGGGCAACGTCGCCGAGACCAGTCAGGGCATCGACGCCCCGACTTCCACGACGGCTCGTGAGGCAGATTGGTGCCCCTGGCCCAAGCGCTCTTCCGGCAAACTCGTCGTCGGGCAGGTCGTCGCTTCCGGCAGCCTCCAACACGTCCGCGAAGGTCATGTTCAGTGAGCCGCCGTTGCGGGAGCGCCGCTGCCGGCCAGGAGCGCCGCCTGACCGACCGAGCTGGTGGAGGCGGCCAGCAGCGGCATCCGGACGGCGGGGCTGGGAATGCGTCCCTGGGCGTGCAGCACTCCCTTGATGACTGTCGGGTTCGGCTCGGCGAAGAGCGCAGCGGACAACCGGGCCAGCTCGGCTCCGAGCCTGCGCGCGGGTGCGGCGGAGCCGCGGCGCCACAACGAGATCAGTTCGGCGTAGTCGGCGGTACGGACATTGGCAGAGGCGAGAATTCCACCGTGGGCGCCCGCCGCGACGAGGGGTGCGATGACGACGTCGTCGCCGCCGAGCACGGCGAAGCCGTGCGGTGCGCAGGCGAGCAACTCGACCGTGGTCGCATCGATCGCGCCGGTCGCGTGCTTGACCCCGACGACCTCTGGTAGGCGGCCGAGTGCCGCAAGCGCGTCGGCGCTGAGAGTCTGTCCGGTGCGGTAGGGGATGTCGTACACGATCAGCGGTATGCCGCCGTGGTCGGCCAGCGCGGTGAAATGCGCCAGGGTCCCCGCTTCACCGGGACGGATGTAGGGCGGCGTGGGAACCAGCGCCGCGGCTACGTCGCCGCTGGCCGCCAGCTCACGCAGCGACTCGATGGCGGTGGCGGTGTCATTGGTGCCGACCCCGACGATCAGCGGGGCGCCGTGTGCCCGGCAGGCGGCTGAGCAGACCCGCACCACGGTCTGCTTCTCCTCCGCGGTCAATGTGGCCGATTCCGCGGTGGTGCCGAGGGCGACGATCCCGGAGGCACCCGCCGACAGCGCCTCGTCGGCGAGTCGGGCCAGCGCATCGGGAGCCAAGCGCAGATCGTCGGTGAACGGAGTCACCAGGGGGACGTAGAGGCCTGTGAAATTCAGCTCGGACTTCATGTTCCCACCCTTGCTCATGCTGATCCTGTAGGTCCATTGCTGATTTCTGCCGGAATACCTAAGCTGAACTTATGCTCGATGTTCGTCGCCTCTACCTGCTTCGCGAGTTGGACCGGCGGGGCACGATCGCCGCCGTGGCCGAGGCGCTGACCTTCACCGCCTCAGCTGTCTCCCAGCAACTGAGCGTGCTGGAACGCGAGGCAGGCGTGGCCTTGCTGGAACGCAGCGGCAGGCGCGTGATCCTCACGCCCGCCGGCCGGTCCCTCGTCGCACACGCCGATGCCGTGCTGGAACGCCTGGAACTGGCGGTCGCCGAACTCGCCAGCGCGCGGGAGGGCATCGGCGGGTCGCTGCGCATCGGGACCTTTCCCTCCGGTGGCCACACCATCGTTCCCGCCGCACTGGCCGAGCTGGCCCAACGGCATCCCGCGCTGGAACCGATGGTGCAAGAGATCGACTCGGCGCGCGTCTCCGACGGCCTGCGAGCCGGCGAGCTCGACGTGGCCCTGGTCCACGACTACGACTTCGTACCCGCCTCACCGGACACCACCGTGGACGAGGTGCCTCTGCTTGAGGAACCCATGTACCTCGCGACCAACACCGCAACCAAGACCACCAGCCGCGGCAACACGCTGGCAGAGCTGCTCGGGCCTTATGCCGAGGCCCCTTGGATCACCGCACGGGACGGCACGACCGGTCACGCGATGGCCGTGCGCGCCTGCCAGGCGGCCGGGTTCCAGCCGAGAATCCACCACCAGGTCAACGATTTCCGCACGGCGCTGTCCCTGGCCGCCATCGGGCAAGGGGCAGGATTCGTACCGGAAATGGCCACTGCGCATCCGCCCGCGGGCGTGGTGTTGACCAAGTTGCCGTTGTTCCGTCGATCGAGGGTCGCCTTCCGCGCGGGCGGCGGTACACATCCGGCGATCGCCGCATTCGTGGCCGCGGCAAGAGCAGCAGTGGGCTAGAGGCATTGTTCGCCCCCGGCGTCGGCGTGGCCGAGGACCAACGCGCGTACGTGCTGCGCTTGCCGAACATATTCCGTTGACCGAGGGCCATCCGAGGCAGGAAAGTGTCGCCCTGGTCGAGACCAACGGCATACGGGGGACGGTGAGCGGTGGCTGGCTCGAGCATGGCCCATGACCTGCAAGTCAAGAAGACCTCGGCTGAACTGCCCTTGTGGGCAACGGACTTCCGGCTGTTCTTCACCGCCCGCACCACCTCTCTGCTGGGCGACGCGATGCTCCCCGTCGCGATCACGGCCGCCGTGATCCGGGCGGGCTACGGCGCGAGCGGGGTGGGCTATGCGCTGGCCGCGCTCGTGGCCCCGTTCGCAGCACTGATCATCTTTGGTGGGGTGCTGTCCGACCGCTTCGGCGCCCGACGGCTGATGATCGTCTCGGACACGGTCCGGCTGTGCTTCCAGGCGGTGCTCACGCTGCTGTTCCTGTTGGGTACGCCGCAACTGTGGCAGATCCTGTTGCTGCTGGCCCTGGTCGGGGCAGGTAGCGCACTCTTCCAGCCGGGAGTCGCCAGCATCACCCCGCGCATAGCCCAGGACGTGCAGAAGGCCAATGCCACCCTCCGCATCTCGGAGTCCGTCACTGCCGTCATCGGCCCCTCGCTGGCCGGCCTGCTGCTGGTGATCTCCTCACCGGCAACGGTGGTCGCCCTCGACGCCTTGACCTATGCGGTCAGCGGCACCTGCCTGCTCCTGCTCCGCTCGGTCCCGATGGGGCCGGCCGCGCGGGACGGCGCCTCGTCGTTCCGGGCCGATCTCGTCGAGGGGTGGCGGGAGTTCCGGGCCAGAACCTGGCTGTGGAGCGTCATCGTCGTCTTCATGCTCTGGCAGTTGGCGGGCGCCGGCCCCACCATGACCCTCGGCAACAGCACGCTGGTCACCGACTACGGGGCACCGACGTTCGGCCTGGTCATGTCGTCCCTCGGCGCGGGAAGCGTGGTGGGCGGAATCGTCGCGATCAGGCTCCGCCCGCGGTACCCACTCCGGGCCGGCGCCCTCTCCATGCCTCTCTGGGCGCTCATGCCGTTGGGTGTCGCTCTCGGCCTTCCCGCTCCGGTCATCGCCGGGTGCTACGGGGTGAGCGGCGTGGGGATGGCGTTCTGGATCGTCATGTTCCACACGAGCGTGCAGACGCACATCCGGCAGGACGTCCTCGGCAGGGTGCACGCGTACGATGCGGCCGGCTCGCTGGTGATGAAGCCAGTTGGGCAGGCGGTGGCAGGGCCGCTCGCGGTCGTCGCAGGGACGGTGCCGCTGCTGTGCGTGTCCGCGTCCATGGCGCTCGTCGCCTGCGCCCTGCTGCTGGCAATCCCAGCCGTGCGCGGCCTGAAGCGCGTGGAGCGCTGAGCCGCCAGTCCCCCAACTACTGAAAGCATATGCGTGATGTCGACCTCGGCCGCAGTTCCAGCTGACGTTCGTGACCGGGGTGGCTGGGACCGGCGAGGGGGAAGGGGGAGGCATGACCCCCTGCGCGGAGTGCGGTGGGTCCTTGGATTCGCGATCTTGTGCTGATGCCGCCGCTCGGGTCGGGCGTGCGGCGCGTACCGCTCAGGCACAGGCACTCCCCTGCACTCCCCCATCCGCGCACCGCATCGTCATCGATCTCACGACGCGTACTCGTTCAGCACCCCGCACAGCCTGACGGCCACGCGCCACCCAGGACGCCCGGCGGTCAACCGCTTCTCCAGAATGCTGGGGACCGTGACCGTCGGCGGGCAGTGCCTCCTTCGCATACGGGCCGCGGCCTCCCTCTCCAACCGCCTCTGCCAACGCTTCCTCGCCGTTGATCCGGAACTGCAACTGGGCAGCACAGGTCCTTTCCTACGACCAGGTGTGAGCGTCCGGCCCACTACCAGTCAACGGCGCAAGAGACGAACGCTGCCTGATGTGGCACCAAGCCCTGGTCCCAGGATTGTTTCCGCACGAGCCGGCCAAGGTTGATGACGCTACGCAGTGCATCCGTGCGGGTCACGGCCTTGGTGGCCACGGCAGGGAGACACCGGTCAGCGGCTCGTTCAGGGCACGAGTTCATAGCCGCACAGGATGTACATCCGGGTGACCGGGCCGAGCTCGGTGGGGAGGGTGAACTCTCCCAGCTCCCGGTCACGGGCGCGACGCAGCGGTGCCAACGGCAGGTGTAGTTCGCCGTGGAACAGGCCTGGATATTCGGCACTGGTCACGCAGGTGATGTCGTGCCCGCCACAGCGGCCGTTCTCGTCGGACCCGTGGGGGACCTCATGCTCGGTCCTGAACCGCACCGCGAAGCGGCCGACGTCATCGCGGGCCGCGGTCTCGATGAACAAGCCGAGCCTGTTGACCCGTAGGTCCTGATGACCGGGAAGGTAGGGGAAGTGCTCCCGCCCCAACCGGAGCGGCAACCGCCGCGGACCGGTGGCCGCGGTCAGCTGGTGCCAGTCGTCGGGGAAGTCGTGCCGCACGTCGAACAACTGCATGCCCCCGCCCGGCAGTTGGCGCCGCGCGGCCGTGCTCGCGGCCCTGCGCAGAACGTCACCGCCCTCCCTTGCCGTGTAGTTGACGTGCAGCACGATGTCTCCGAGCGTGTCGAAGTCGAACTGGTTGTTCTCCTGGGGCATCTCGATCCGCCAGCGGCTCACGGCCCCGGCGAACTCGAAGGGCAGGTACCGCTCGTCGGTGAAGCGCAGCTCGAAGAGGCCCGAGTCGTTCTGGCCGCTCGACGTGGCGATCGCCTCGGTCGCGGCGTAGGTGCGCACCACCCGCCGGTCGTCGCCGGCAGTCTGGTAGCCGTCGGAGTCGGGGCCGGAGCAGCATCCGGCCGGCGGCTCGGCGAGCGCGGGATCGATCCGGGTACTGCTGGCCAGCAGAGTCAACCGAGCGTGTACGCCGGTGTAGGGCCCCACCACGCAGGGAATCGTCACCGTCACGCTCTTGATCCGGCGCATGTAGTGCCCGGGGTGGTCGAGGTCGAACAGCCACTCAGGGATCTCGATTTCGGCCCAGCCGGCATGCTGGAGATGCAGGAAGGCGAGCGGGAACTCCTTGCGCATCGAGATGTGCTTGGTCAGCTCGTACTCGCGGCAGTTGGCGTCGAGATAGGCCCCTTCCATCTGCCGCACCGCCAACTGCAACCGTTCGCCGGCCAGCAGGCCCTCGTGCAGGCCGTCCCAGCCGGCCTCGGGCAGGAAAGCGCGGGCTGTGTGGCCGCGTTCGTAGTTGAAGGCGCGCTGCGCCCGGCGGCAGGTGTGCAGCGTCACCTCATACAGGCCGCGATAGAGCGCGGCGGTCTCCCGCTGGAGGTGCAGGTACAGCTGCGTGCCGGTGAATTTGTCCCGGAGGAAGTCGGAGACCTCGGCGCTGTGGTGGATCTGCTGCTGGTGGTTGTTCAGCTCGCGCAGTGCGATGTCACGTCGCCGGTGGGCGGCCAGGATCTGTCGTTCGATCTGCTCGATCTCGATGCCGATGACCTCGACCTGGTGGTGCCATTCCCGCTCCCTGCGGTCCCAGCCGCCCTCGGTGAGGCTCAGACCCGCGCCCGTGTTGGCGTTGTCGGCGATCGCCATCATGATCCGTGCCGCGGTGGAGAAGCCGGAGGCCAGCTTGTTGCCGACCGGGAGTTGGTTGAACTCCAGCGGGGTACCCGCGATGCCCGCGATGCCGATCCACATGTCCGGGCTGATCCCGATGCCCTGCGCGACGCCCTCCAACACGTTGCCGGCGATCCGGGACGCGATCGACACCCCGGTCAGCGCCGCATAGCCGGTCTCGCCGGCGTTGAGCCCCCCGGCGATCAGCTCCTGGTAGTACCGCAGCCGGGCGAGCGCGCCCTCCTTGGTCTTGTCCAACGCCTGCACCTGCCAGTCGGCCTCCCGCCACTGGTTCTTCCTGATCTCCAGGGCCAGGTCCAGCAGTTGCCGCTCGTGGTTGTTGCGCAGCGCGGCCAGGGCTTCGGCATCACCTTTCTCGTAGGCCGCGAGCAGCGCCGCGCCCAGTTGGCGTACCTCCGCGCAGAGTTCGTTGGCCTTGGCCACCAGAAAGGTGAACCGGTACGGGCTGCCGCCGCACTTGCAGTCCTCCGCACAGTCACCGGCGCACTGCTCGGCGGTCTCCTGCCACCCTTCCCGCAGCCCGGTCCGACCGAAGGCACCACGCTGGGGAAGCCGGTAGCGGTTGAGACAGTGGTGAATCAGGGCGATACGGTCCGCGGTGTCGTCGTAGAGGGCGATCAGCCGCGGGTTCAGCGGCGCGGGACGGGTGACGAGGCCGCTCACCGTCATGGACTCGCCGACGTGGTCCCGGGCCCGCACCACGGTGGGGCGATCGCCCAAGATCCGCTGTACGGCGGCGAGGAGAACGCCCGCTTGCTGTGCGCCCTCCACAGTGTTGTGGCAGGCGTGGGCTTCGGCCCACTGCACCATGGTCTCCAAGTGGGCCAGCAGCACCGCCCGGTTCCTGGCCCGGTCCTCGCCGACGGGCGCACTCGGGCAGCACGGCAGGTCCTGTCCTCGTCGGCGCCGCTGGTTGTCCGTGGCGCAGGAGGCCCAGGCGTTGTCGCGGGCCTGAGGCTGGTACGCCAGCTCGTACCACTTGAGCGCGGACTCGTACTGGCAGTGGGTGCGCAGCGCGCCGGCCACGGTCATCGCCACGCTGAACGGCGAGGGCGGCAACAGCGGAGCCCCCGGGGCGACGTGGACGAAGTAGGGGTAGGCGGCGAGCCCACCGGGGAAGCTGGGCACAGGGTCCGGCGTCTGGACCAACGGAAGCGGTACGGCGTTGTCCTCGGCCAGGTCGTAGCGGAACCCCGGTGGCGTCGGGTCGGCGTGGCCGATCACCGGCGTGACCGCGCCCACCACCTCGAAGCGCAGGGAATCCGCCGTGCGTCCGGAGAACTTCAGGGTGGCCGTCTCCGCGGTGACCGCGACGCCCTGGCCGGACCGGCGCGGCGGGTCGAACTCGCCGTGCCGCACCCGGCTCCAGCACAGATGCACCATGGGTTGTGCGTCCCAGTCCAGCAACGCGGGCAGCTTCTCCGGCCGGTGCCAGTCGGAGGTGTCGCGGTGCGTTCGGTCCGGCTCAGCGCCGACATCCGCGTACTGGCCCTGCGCCGAGTAGAACGCGGAATCGGCGAGCCAGAAGTAGTACTCGTCGACGTGGTGCCGTTCCTCGCCGCACTGCGCGCAGCAGAGGGACTCCTCGCGCCAGGCATCGAAATGCGTCCCGGCGGGCGGGAGGCCGGCGGCGGCGACCCGGACGAACCGGGTGCCCAGGCGGACCGCGGCGGACAGCCACAGCGGAAGTCCGCCGTCGCTGTCCGCGGATCCCTCCTGGCGGTCGCGCTTGTCATCCTCACGTTCCTGGCAGTCGCGCGCGTCACCTTCACGTCGGGGACGGTCGTCGTCCGGGAGGCGGACGTCGGGGGTGAGGCCGAGCACCGGCGCGAGCCAGGAGTTACGGGCGGCCCGCTCGGGCGAGCCCAGCAACCCCAGTCCCTCCGGGGCCGGTTGCCGCAGCTGGATTCCGGAGGGTTCACGGGCCTGCAACAGGGTCAGTGACGGGTGCTCCGGCGGCCGTTGCACCGGCCACCATTCCAGTCCTCCGGGTACCGGCACGGTCAGCGTCGACCGGCGCAGCTCGGACTCCAGGAACGCGAACGCCTCCGACTCCCGCGCGGTGCTCAGCTCGTCCCACTCGATCCAGTTCTCCCGGTAGACCTCGCGGCGCCGGCATGCCTCCCACACCCGGTAGGTGGCGAGCCTCCTCTCCCACAGCCGGACGAACTCCGGCCCCGGCGTCAGTGTGGGTTCGAGCCCGAGCCGGGCCCGCTGGACGAATGCCTGCACGGTCCGGACGGCCTCCTCGATCCGGCTCATCCGCTGGCAGATGCCCGTCTCGACGTCTTGGACCAGGAGATCCGAGAGATCCTTCGGTGCGGTCGCGAAGGTGCCCGGCGCCCATGGCAGCGGCACCCGGTCCATCCCGCACAGGTACCCGAACAGGGCCGTCCTCGCCCGCTCACGCAGACCGTCGTTGAGCCCGCGCAGGTCCTCGTAGCGCAGCGGCTCGCCGTTCTCGAAACAGCCGTCCCGCACGAACCGGGTGAGGTTCGCGTTGCCTGAATCGGGTTGCGCCCCGGGGTCGTCGGCGGCCCACTTCCACGGCACGGCATCGCCGATCCACCGGCACGCGAAGTGACTGCGCAGCCGGGTCAGCCATTTCTCGCCCTGCCAGACCCGCAGCGCCCACCGCTCATCGGTGAGGTCGTCGGCGTCGAGCACATGCGGTGGCGTCGCGAAGTAGGTGTGCAGCAGCGGCGAGTGCGCCAGATCGACGCCCAGATGTCTGAGCAGCTGCGCCGGGTCGTCGGGCTGCTGTTCGCGCACATCGGCGAAGAGCAGCCAGACCGGGCGCTCCCGGGCGGACTCGGTCTCCGCGCGCAGCAGGCAGTAGTCGAAGAGCCTTTCCCACCAGTCGAAGAGTGCCGCCTGGCGGCGCGGGCTCGGCGCGGTCCGCTGGTCCCCCACCGGTTGCGGCGGGTACGGGTCGGACACCGGCAGGAGGTCGAGGTCGAACCAGGCGTGGTGCACCCCGAACGCCGAGGGCCCGGTCCTGGGGTAGGACGTGCCGGCGAAGGATTCCGGATGCGTGATCAGGTGGCCCAGTTCGGACTGCCGGTATCCGGGCACGATCGTCGCGGAGAGCGCGAACCGGCGGGCGAGCAGCGCCGCCTTCACCGCCCGCTGGTAGGTGCGGCGGATGTCGCGCAGGGTGGCGCCGTAGCGCTGTTCCAGGTACTGCGCGGCGGCCTCGCCCGAGGCGTACCGGCCCTCGGACCCCACGAGGCCGTCGCCCAGCGTGCCGTCCTTGGCGTCCCGGAACAGCCGGTCGAAGCCGACCTCCGTCAGCACACCGTCGCTGTCCGGGCCGCGGTACTTCAGCTGGAACCCGGTGTGCTCCGGACAGACCTCCTCGGCCCGCTCGAAGGTCGGATCGGACTGGGCGTACTCGATCGTGATCCGGTAGGCGCCCCGGCGCAGCCGCACGCCCCGGGATTCGGCCGCCGGGGCGTCGTCGGAGGCCCCGTTGTGGTCCAGCATGATCCAGGTCTTCTGGCCGCGCCCCAGGGTGACCCGCCAGCGGTGCTCGCGGGCGCGGGCGAAGTCCGGTGCGGTGTCGCCCTCGGTGGGCGCGCCGGCGTGGAAGTGGTACTCCCCCGCCTCGTCGACCAGAAGCGCACCGGTCCAGCACACGGTGAAGGGACTCGCACCACCGAGCGGCTCGGCGTCCCCCTCCCTGACGGCGAACCCGTTGCGCACGCCGACCAGGCGGGACTGGGCCGGGCTCGGCGTGAGATCCATCGCCGGCAGCACGGTGGGCACGGGAGCGTTGTAGTGATTGCGCACGGGGCCGAAGGCGGTTGCCGGGCCGCGGGTCTCCCTCCAGACCAACTTGCCCGCGCCGTCGTGCAGTTCGCCGAGCAGGCCGGTGCCGACGAGGCCCAGCAGCGCGGCGAAGGCGCCACCGCTGGGCAGTGGGGCCCAGGTCACCTCGGGTGTCTTGCCGTCGTCGGTCTCCCACGGCGTCGCCGCCGCGTTCTCGTCCGCCCACAGGGTGCGCAGCACCGTGGCCGCCGCGGCCGCGTCGGGCGGGCATCCGGTCACCGCGGCCACATGCGCCGCCAGATGGTCGACGATCACCTTGCAGCGTGCGTGGAAGCGGGCGAAATGCGCCTGGAAGGAGGCGAACCTGGCCTGCTCGTCGGGTTCGGAGACCAGGGTGTCGATGGCCGACTCGGCATTGTCGAAGATCGCCGCGAACGGGGCGAGCGCGGCCCGGGGCGCGAAGTACAGGTTACGCACGGCGACTTGCTCGGCCTCCCGCAGCGGCCGCAGGTGGCTGAGCTCCTCGATCACCTCGGTGTCGGAGACCGGCAGCGAGGTCCACAGCTCCTGGGCGGTGGTGTCGTAGCCGAACGGCCCTTCCTCCGGTCGCCGCCACATCAGGGGCGAGGTGTCCGCGGCCGCCAGCGGCGTACGGTACTGGCGCCCCCGCACCTCGACCGGGCAGCCGCACCGCTCCAGCACGGCCGGGAAGAAGTGTTCCCCGAGCGCCTGCCAGGCATCGGGTCCGCTCGAAGCCGGGACGTAGCCGAACTCGTCCCGCAAGGCCGCGGTCATCCGGGGCCACGTCCAGGCTTCGGCGTCCTCCTCGGCAACGCGCACGGCCAGCAGGGACCGCCGCAGCGCCCACAGCGTCTGCGCCTCGTCACACCCGGTCGATCCCGCCGGCTCGGGCAGTGACAGCGGATCGTCGGCCGACTCGTTGCGGTCCTGGAGAGCGAACGGGTCGTCACCGTCGCGGTGTTCTTCGACAGTGAAGAGCCACATGATCTCGCCCACGGTGAAGTCGGAGGCGTAGATCTTGCCGAGGACCTCCACGAACCGCAGCGTGTGCGTGGGCAGCGCGTACCAGGTATCGCTCGCGGTGTCGGGGTCGAACCCGGCCAGCCGGGACAACACCGTGAGGTTCCCGGCGAGCGCCTTGGCGAAGCGCGGTTCCCGGTGCCCGCAGGAATAGCGGGCCCGTGCCAGATCGCCGATCCGGTCCAGCACGAGCTCGACGGCCCCGGCGGCCGGGGGCTCGGTGGCCCACAGCCCCAGCAGCGGCACCCTCTCGACCGGCGACGCCGCGTCGGCCCGATAGGTGTCCACGAGGGAGAGGCACAGCTCCGTGTGCAGGATGAGCAGCGCCGCGAGCTGGCGGCAGAAGTCCGCGTTGATCGCCGAACCCTTGAACAGCCGCAGCACCTCGCACACATCACGCAGCATCGCGAAGGTGATCCCCGGCGCCGCGCCCTCGCGCAGCCGACGCCACAGCCGAACGAAAACGATCAGCCGGCGCAACGCGGCGCGCGGGTCCTGCTCGTCGGTGGCATCGGTGAACCTGATGCGCAGAGCGTCGAGGCAGCACGGCTCGCAGTCGGGAAAGTCCGAGTCCTCTCCCTCCGGCGCGGCCCTCTGGAACGCGACGAAGCCGCTGCGCCACAGGTCGAGGAACTCGCAGTAGCTCAGGCCGGTGCGCTCCAGGAACTCGGGTACCCGCAACACGGCGTCGGTCCAGGACGATTCGCCGACGGACTCCTTGACGAACCCGTACACCTCGTACAGGCTCAGCCGCCCCCTCCCCTTTTTGAGGGCGATGTCCCGGGCATAGAGCAGGTCGTACTCCTCGGTGGAGATGCCCAGATACTCGCAGGCGATCTCCAGCCGGACCGGGTAGCGCCACCGGTGGCTCTGGAACCCGGCGGGCTCGTGCGCCGGGTCCAGCACCAACTCGGTGATCTCCTTGCGGAACCGGCGCATCGCGGCGTACCGGCTGGTGCCCAGGAAACGCAGATAGGACCTGTTCACGTCCAAGGGCTGGTGGTACGGCAGGACGGGTGCGGTGAACTCCTTGCGCAGCCGGGCGTAGGCGTCGAGGTGCGCCTGGGGTAGGGCTTCGGTGGCCGGTGAGGAGTGCTCCGGCACCACGGCGAACAGCGTCGCCGGATCGTGCGGCTGCCCCAGCGCGTGCCCGGCAAGCCGGTCCGCGGCGGTGTCGTGAATCGCGCCCTGCGCACCGCCGCCCGCCAGCTTCTCCAGACTCTCGTTCACCAGGTCGATCACCGGCAGGGGGGTGCCGAAATTGGCGGCCGTCACCTGCAGGTCGCCGAGCGGGCCGCGGCGGTCGACGAGCAGTTCGCCGATCGATGCCACGTTGACCGGCGTGGTGGGGTGCTCGCAGGTCGACGCGGCCGAGATCCGCAGCAGATCATGCAGGTACTTCGGTGGACCGAACGGTGAAAGGTGCTCCGGCGGCACACAGTCGGTCAGTGTGCCGTCCGGGTTGACCGGCGCGAAGCTCTCGTCCGGCGGGCCGGCCGGATCGGCGGGTCCCCCCGCGGCCTGTTGGATCTGCGCGGCGAAGGGGTGCGCGACGGTGCCGACGAGCGCCGCGGCGAAATCGGCCGCCGGCAGCGCGGCCGGCTGCGACGTGCGGGTGAAGCCGGCCGAGTACAGCGATTCCATCAGCGAGAACCGCAGTTCGTCCCCGGCCGCGAACGCGGTCAGTTCGTGCAACGCGTCGAGCACCGCGACCGCCTGCTCCAGCCAGCGCTGTGCCGCGACGTCCGTGCCGAAGGTGTCGGCCAGCGCGGCCTCGAACGCGGCGTCGTTCCGGGGCTCTCCGAAGACGAAGGTGCCACCGCCGTGGTCGCCGTACGCCGCGATCATGCGGGCGAACACGTCCGAGGCGGGCACGCCGAGCGTCGGAAGGGTACCGGCGGCGGGCGCCTCCGCGGTCGGGGGCGTGACGGGGACGGTGAAGAACTTGCGCAGGTGCCGGACGAAGGCCTGCGCCCGCTCCGAGACCGTGCCCGGCTCGGTGAACGGCGGGAGCAGCGCGGGATCGCCCCGCAGGAGGGTGCGCCACCGCTCATCGGTGACCGCCACCAGCCCGGCGACCGTGGTGACCGAGAGCGGCGGCTGCCCCACCGCGACCACCAGCGGATCGTGGTTCCCGGTGACCGCCCGCAGCACCAGCTCCAGGTACGGTCCGGGTGACGCGGCCGCGGTCGGGCCCCAGAACCCCACGTCGATGGCTTCCGCGGCCCCGGGATGCGTGCTCCACGACCGCACCACGTGGGACACCGGGGGCGCCAGCGCGACGGTCGGCTCCGACGTGGTGACCGAGCCCAGCGCGCGCAGTCGGCGGGCCGCGGCATCCGGACCGATCGCCGGTTCGGCGGGCCTGGTGAGCAACGGCTCGGACGCGGCGACCACGCCGTTCTCGATCGCGATGCGCAGCTGCGCCAGGGACTGCGCCTCGGCGCCGAAACGGGCCGCGTCGTAGCGGTGTTGGGGATCGACCGTCATCGGCAGTGTCGCGCCGAGCGCGTACAGGTACGCCGCCGGCACCGCGAACGTCGGGTCCAGAGCGGTCGAGCCGGCCTGGGGGACCAAGGTGACCGCGGCGGCCCCGGTCTCCGTGCCGGTCAGGATCGGGAAGGTGAGCCTCGCCCGGGCGGCGTCCGCGGCCAGCCGTTCGCCCTGCACGGCCGCCGAGGCGGCGAAGACGAAGGTGGCCAGCCGTGCGGCCCTCGCGTCGACGGTGGCGTGATAGCCGGCCAGTTCCGCCTCGAACCGCTGCCGGTCGTTCTCCGCCTTCTGCACGTCGAGGCCGACGGCCACGGGCGGCTCGGTGTACATCTCACCGAGCGGGCGCGGCAGGTCCGGGGGTGGATACACCAGCCGGTCCCAGGTCAGTTCGGCTGCCACATGCCGGCTCTGCGCCGGGCTGAGCGGCGGGCGCCGCACGAGGGAGCCACCCGTGCCGGGATCCTTCGCCAGCACCTTGTCGATCTTCGTGACCAGGTCGGCGAAGTTCGGCGGGGTACCGTCCTTGGGCAGCTCGACCTGGTCTCCGCCTGGCGACGTCGCCGGCACCGCCGCGTAGGCGCTCGCGGGCATCGCGAAGTACGCCGGCTGAAGCACCGGCAGCGTGCCCACGCTGGTGACCTTGATGTTGAAGTCCAGCTCCCCGTCGCCGATGGGGACGCCGTCGCGGGTCAGCTCCAGCCGGAGGTCGTACGAGGGGGCGGTCGGGTATTCCGGATGGCCCGCCGGTGGCGTCACCACGATCACCGCGGTGGCTATCGCCTCCTGGAACCGTGTGGTCACGGGCGGCAGGCCGCCGCCGGCGATGTCCTGGTAGTGCTGGATGATCCCCGTGTTGGTCACGTTCACGTCGTGCTTGGTGACATCGGCGGGCGTGACGGCGAGCCCCTTGGCCGAGCCGATCGGTACGCCCTTCCTGGGATCGGCGAAGGTCAGGTCGAAGGCGGTCACGGTCAGCTTGTCCAGGGCTGCCCGGAAGTCCGTCGCGGACATGGGCTTCGTCGGATGCAACCGAACGATCATCAAATCCGGCATGTCAATCTTCGCCCCTCTGCCCCGATTCCGGCTGCTTCCAGTACGGCTATTTCCAGTACGACTTGACGAATCCGATGCCGGCCCCGACGACCGCGCCCACCCCGGCCCCGACCGCGGTACCCACTCCGGGCACGATGCTTCCGACCACGGCGCCGACCCCGGCCCCCGCCGCCGCTCCGGTCAACGTGGCCGCGGCCACCCCGGCGGTCTCGCTGCCGGTCTTCTCGGTGACGATTTCGCCCACCTTGCCGCTGACGTACGCGGTGCCCTGAATGCCGACCGCGGCGACGGCCCCCGGCGCGCCCGCGAAACCGACGGCCGTCGACACGACACCGATTCCGGCGTCGACCTTCTCAGCCGTGGTCTTCGCGGTGGCCACTTGGAGGGCGGTGGCGCCCACCGCCAGCGGGGCCGCCACCTTCCCGACCACCTTGAGCACCGGCGCAGCCACCCGCAGGGCCCGTGCGCCCGTCCCCAGCGCCTTGGCGGCGAATCCGGTCTCGGAGGCCACCTGCGCGGTCGTCGAAACGGTCTTGGCGACGGACGCGGTCTCCGTCGCCGCCGGCGCGGCGGCGGCCGCGGTGCCGGCCACGGCTTGCTCCGTCAGGTTGAAGGTCTGGGCGAACGACTGCTCCACCTCGGCGGCGACGGACGCCGTCGATGCCGGGGCGGACCCTCCCCCGCCGAGCGCCTGCACCTCACTCACCGTGTCGCCGAGGGACCGATGGATGGCCGCCTGGTTGGTCAGGATGGCCTTGTCCAACGCCTGCCAGTTGACCGCGGTGTTCGTGGTCCGGCCCGCGGTGCGGTAGGCGTCACGGGTGGCCTCGATCAGTGCGCTTTCGCTCGCGAGGGCGCCACTCTTGACCTGCTGGGTGATGACCTTCTGGAGTTTGCCGACTTCGGTGTGGAACAGGCCCTTGCCCGTCTCGACCAGGACGCCCAGCTCCTGGCTGGCCTTGGAGACCGCGCGGGAATAGAACGAGGCTCCCGTCGGCGACGTGCGCTGGGCGATCCTGGCCGCCACCTGGATGGGATGGTCCACCTGAACATTGCGGCCGAGCTGTGCGCGGTTCGCGACCTTCACGCCGTACTGCCAGACGTCCATCAGCGTCGGGGTCTGTGTCTGCCGACCGTCGGGATCGATCAGGCGCACCGGATTGCCATGGGCGTACTCGTACGAGCTGGCCTGAGGCGTGTCGATCGGGTCGCAGCTGGTCCAACGGCACAGCCACGGGGCGTAGTAGCGGGCACCGTGGAAGTACAGGCCGGTCTCGGTGTCGCGCTCCCGGCCGGTGAAGCGGTAGCGCTTGGGCGTCTCGGTCCTGGCACGTACCGCCTGGTAGGCCGTGCCACCGTAAGGGTGGTACTCCTCGTACGTGAGGATCCGGGCATGCTCGTCCAGTTCCAGCGTGGCGGATCCGAGATGGTCCGCCAGCTGATACCGGACCTGTTGTTCCGGACCGGAATCCGTGCCGCGGGCCCGCCGCTCCAGCAGCGCGACGCGCCGTGTGTCGTCCATGGCGTGCACCGTCCGGCGCTCCAGGGTCACCGCGCCGTCCGCGCCGTACTCCCGGTAGACCTCGAACGGGCCGATGTAGCGGCGTTCGCTGCTTCTCCTCGCCGTTCCCCCCTCGCCGCACGACGAGTCGGTGACCTTGCGGACGCGTTGTCCGGTGGCGTCGTAGGAGTAGTACGTCGTCTGTGGGGTTCCGGCGCCGCGGACCTGCCGGACGGTGGCCTCCAGCTGGTCCTCGGGATCCCAGCGCAGCACCGGCACGCCGGGCATCGCGGTGGTGTTCCCCCTGGCGTCGTACGCGAAGTCGCCGTCGCCCGCACCGCTCAGCCGGTTACCGGTGACCTCCGGTTCCAGCGCACTGGGCTCGGAGTAGCTGAACCGGCGGGTCCAGCCGGGAGCGGTGGAGGCGCGGTGTTCCAGGGCCAGCATGTTGCCGACCGCGTCGTATACGTACCGTTGCAGGTAACGCCCCATCGCCGCACCGTCACCGGGCTGGGCGAGTCCCACCCTGGGCGCGTCACCGGTGTCACCGGGATCGGTCTGGCCGAGGTGTTCCCGGCCGGTCGCCTCGATGAGCCGGTACACCGCGTCGTAGGTGTAGTCCGCGCCGGGCTCGACGACCCGGTTGCGGAAGAACGTCTTCTGCTGCGCGGTGTCCCGGATCGAGACGATGTTGCCGACCGGGTCGTGGCAGTACGTCAGGTGCTGCACCGTCCTGCGCTCGCGGCGGGAACGCGACCGCTCACGGCGCGACCGCAGCGCGGTGAGGCGGAAGGTCAGCGGGTCGTAGGTGTAGCGGGTCCGCGCGCCGTTGCCGTAGTCGATCCGGGTGCGCTGCCCGCGGGCGTTGTACTCCACCGCCGCGACCAGCACGGTGTCCGTACCGTCGGACGTGACCACGAGACGCTCCAGAAGGTTCGCCTCGTTGTAGTACGGCCGGACCACGGTGCCGTCCGGGCTGGTGATGCTGATGGGGCGGTCCAGCGCGTCGAAACGGGTGCGGCCGGTGTAGACCTCCTCTTCGAGCGCGACCTCTCCCCGCCAGTCGGGCGCTCGCCGGTATTCCACCGGGAACCGGCGCGTCGCCTCCAGCAGGTTGCCGCGGAAGTCGTACGCCTCGTGGGTGCTGACACCGGAACCGTCGTGCCGCCGGACCACCCGGGTCCGCAGGTTGCGGGCCGGATCCTCGCCGTATTCGGTCTTCTGGTGCAGAGCCTCACCGGCGAGGCCGGGACCACTGACGTAGGCGCGTACCGGGCGGTGGCCGGCGTCGTATTCGGTGCGGAACCGGAAGCCCCTGCTGTTCCAGGTACAGCGCGGGTTGCCGAGCACGTCCGGCAGCAGCGCCCCGGTGCCGGAGTCGATGCCGGCCCGGCTCACCTGCATGCCCACCATCGAGTAGTCGTGGCGGATCGCGACGCGGCCGAGCGGGTCGCGCACCTCGCGGACGTTGCCCTCGACATCCGTGCGCGTCCGGGTCACCAGGTACTCCTCGACGGGCGTCCCGTCCTTGGCGTGCCGGTTGTGCGCCACGGTGCGGAACGGGCGGGCGAGGGAGTCGAGATGGGTGTCGGTGGGGGTGTCCGCGTGGAGTGCGGCCTTCTCGGCGGCACGCCGCTGCTCGGGGCCGAGGGCGCCGTCGGCCCTGGCGGCATGCCAGGTGGTCCACCCGGGCTCCGTGGCCAGCAGTCGGCGGACCTGGCCGCCGATGTCCGGATCCTGCCGGGGGTCGGTCAGCACGGTGTCGTTGCCGTCCCACACCCGCTGGCGCCACGGGTCGAACACCGTCTTCACATAGGTGTGGTCGGGATGCAGGCTGCCGATCACCCGCTCCAGCGGGTCGTAGAGAAGCACCGTGCTCACCCCGGCCATGACCGCGGACTCGAAGGCGTGGGTCGCGGTGAAGAACGGTTCGAAGGTACGAATCGGGTTGCCCTTGTTGTTGAAGATCGTCCATCCGGTGCCGGCCCAGCGGGGCTCGACGGCCGGGCCGCCCTCGGACAGCGGCCCGGGTTCGGCCTGGACCTTGGACTGGACCTCGCGTCCGAAACCGTCTCCGTAGGCGAGGGTGTGGGTGATCCTGCTCTGCTCACCAGGGGCGAGGTCGGACTGGTGGGTGTGCCGGGCGAGGGTGGCGACCACGGCCGGTTCTCCGCGCAGCCGGAAGGCCGACTCGTCGTAACAGAACCTGGTCCCCGCCGACTTGAGCAACGCAGGCCCGGCCGCGAGCGGATCGGCGAGGTACCGGGCCACCAGCGCGGGTGACGGGTCGGGGTCGAAGCCGTCCAGGGAGTCCCCGAGGGATTCCTCGCGCTTGCCCATGGTCGCGGTCCCGGCGACCCTGGCGTGCACGTCGTAGGCCACCTGGACCCGATTGCGGTTGGGGTCGGTGACCAGGGCCGGCCGCAGCACGCGGTAGTCGTTGCCCTGGCGGAGTGCCCTGCCGTCGGCGTCGCGTTCACCCACCGTGTAGCGGTTGCCGAGCTGGTCGGTGCTGTCGGCGAGGAGCAGGTCGTAGTCGTCGTACGAGACCGTCGAGGTCCCACCGAGCGGATCGGTGAATCGGCGGGGCAGGAAGAAGTGGCGTACGGCGTGGTCCAGTTCGCCCGTGTCCGGTGGCGCGTACGCGGTCCGCGCCGAGGGAATCCACCATCCGCCCTCGTACCGCAGATATCCGGCGGTCCGCAGCATCGGCTCGTCGACCCGTTCCCCGTACAGCGCAGTGACCAGTCCGTCGGGGAAGGCGAGCCGGTACTCCTGGTAGGGCAGCGCGCGGGACTGGAGCGTGCCGAGGGGCAGCGGCCCGGAGAGATCGTCGCTCCGGTACAGGGTGCGGACGTGCTCGGTGAGCCGGAGTGCCGGTTCCGGCGGCAGAGCGTCCCAGTCCTGGTAGGGGATCGTCCGGTCGATGCCGGTCAGCGCGCCGGTCAGCTCCGCATGGGTGAACCGGGCCCCGGCGGTGGGGGTCCTCCCGGCCGGAGTCCGGGGGTGGAGTCCCAGCACTTCGAAGGCGCGTGTCCGGCAGGGCAGGGGTGCCCGGTGGCTGTCGGGTTCCGCGACGGCGTTGGTGTAGTCGTGCTCGGTGAGCACCATGTGCGTGCGCCGCTGCGGCCCCGCGTCCCGCTCCGCGAGGTCGAGGGAGGAGCCGGTACGGCCGTAGCCGATGGTCACCGACCGCAGCACATTGCCGTACGCGTCGACGGCGAGGGTGAGTTCATGGCCGATCCGCGGGTCCAACGTGCGCTCGTAGTGCCCGGTCAGGGTTTCCCTGGGATGTACGTCGAAGACCGCGTGCCGCATGCCGGACGAGTCGGCCTGCGGGGCGGCCGGTTGCACCATCCTGATCAGGTGGTTGTGCTCGGTGACGCGGTACGGGCGGCTTTCGGCGTCGCTGTCGTCGAGCGCGTACACCTCGGTGCGGAGCACCGATCCCTTCAGGGACCGGCATGCCTGCCGGGCCTCGTCGGCGGTCAGGCCGTCCGGCAGCACCGTGTCGGGGAGCACCAGGTCATCGCTGTGGTATTCGCGTTCGAGCTGCCGTGAGATCCGCTGTCCGGGGAGAAAGGCACCCGTGTGGAACCAGGTCCGGGTGAGCGTGGGTGGCCGGTAGGTGGCCTCGTCCACAGTGCCCGCCTCGGCCAACGCCTCCAACGCCTCGGTATCGGTCTGCTCAACCATGCCGAAACCCCGGAACTCACGCTCCGGACCGTCGAAATAGCCATGGTGGTAGGCGTAACGGCTGACGAACCGGTGGCGACCGATCGCGTCCACCGTCTCCACCCGCTCGACCACGTGCACGACGAACGGCAGCCGGGTCAGCCAGGGGCGTCCGGCGGCGGCGTCCTCGGCGTAGAAGTGGGTCGAGGGGGCGTAGCGGATATGTGTTTCGGCACCCAGGTTGTTGCGGACCCCGGTCAGCAGATGGGGTTTGCCGCCGCGCATCAGGTCCAGATAGCGCAGCTGCCGGCCGGAGTCGGCGGGCAGCGGCGAGGACCACACCAGACAGCCGGTGCCGGAGCCGAGCAGGTCGAGCACGGCCACCTTGGAGGCGTTCTCGATCCGGGGAAAGGCCACGGCCAGGGGGTGCGGAGCACTCCATGCGTTGCCCGAGCGGTTCAGGTAGAGACGGACCCCGTCGCGGTGCAGGTAGATCAGGTCCGTCGGACCGGAACCGTCGACATCGGCCAGTCGGATCCTGGCCGGGTCGAACTGGTCCGGATTGTCGAGCCGGGGAGCGCCGTCCATGCTGACCTTCGCGCCGAACCGGCCGTATCCGAGGTTCGGCCAGTAGCAGATCTCGCCGTTGCGGATCCGGACCAGATCGGCGAGCCCGTCACCGGAAAGGTCCGCCAGGTGGATCGACGAGGAGCGGTCGGCGAAGACCAGCCGAGGCCCGGCTTCCTCGTCCCTTGCCGGCCAGACCCGACGGCCGGTGTCGAATCCCTCCTCGCCCAGCGATCGATACCAGGTCCAGCCCGGTTCGCCGGTGACGAGCACGTCCGCGCGGCCGTCGCCGTTGAGGTCCACGAAGCGCAGGTTCGGGTCGTCCCACGCCAGGTTCGGCCGGGACCGGAACGGCCGGAACACCTCCCAATCCTGGTCGGACCGCTCGGTGAACCCCGGTGTGGAGCCACCGAAATCCACCACGGCCGGGCGGCCGTCGCCGTCCAGGTCCAGCAGCTCGGTCCGGCCGTCGGCCGGGCGGCTGCGCACCACGCGCATCGGCCCGAGGTGGCCACCGCCGAGGTTGGGCTTGTAGAACCAGGTCCCGGCCTGCTCGGTGAGTAACCCGGCCAGCCCGTCGCCCTCCAGGTCCGTCCATCGGTAGGCCGATCCATCCCCACCGATCGGCGCGTTCGTCAGGTCGGCCGCGTCGAGCGTGCGTATCTCGGTGTCGATCTCGGCCTGGGAATAGGAGAATTCCAGCGGCGGCAACGACCTGGTGAGGTATCCACCGGAAGCCCGCCGCCGCCAGCCGCTGTGGGACACCGACTCCAGGAACGCGCCCGTCACCCCGCCCCGTTCGGCATCGCCGCGATAGGCCAGCTCGGTGGAGCGCACCAGGCAGTCACGACCGACATCGGGCTCGTCCGGGAAATGATGGAACATCAGCACCCGTCGGCAGAGCCGGTAGCCGCGAATCTCGAATCCGGCCCGGTAGGAGGAGAACGGGTCCAGCCGGCAGGTCCAGGGCCGGACCTCGACCGTACTCTCGTCGTGTTCGCCGTAGTCGAACACGACCTCGAACATGTAGTCCGAGTCATCGGAGACCAGCCGGGAGACCGTGTTTCCGTAGTGGATTCGCTTCAGATACCGGTTTGCGGCGCGACCGGCCGTGGTGCGGTTGCGTTCGCAGTCGGCATGGAGATCGACCCCAGCGTCGTCCTCGGCCTTGTACTCATAGCGGACCACATTGCCGATATCGTCATGACTTTCACAGATCAGCCAACTGAAGACCCGGCGTGCGTCGGCCGGGTCGGTGATCCGGCTGGCCGCATCACGCCCATAGACAGTGGTGACATTGTCCCGGCTGATCGAGCGCCAATGGACTTCGCCGGAACGTACCTGGGTCCACCGCTCGATTCGCGCATGGAGGCCTTCCACGCGCGGCCGGTATCGGCGCACCACGTAATCCGCGCCGTCCACCGTGCGCGACCGATGATGCCGGGTCCACTCGCCCTCGCGTTCGGCCAGGACGGGCACCAGGTCCTCCGTGCCGGACAGGATGAACGTGTCCTCGACGTCGTCGGAATAGGTCGGGATGCCCTTGTCGGTCTTGCGAGTGATCGCCGGAAGCCCCATCCCCCAACCGATCCCGAACGGACCGTTGCCGGCGGCCGAGTCGTAACCCAACGTCAGAGATGGGGTGAACCCGGACCGTCCCGGGCTGAGTGCGAGGGGAACGGAGAGCCCGCCGGTGCCGGTGACCAGGTTCG
Source organism: Streptomyces sp. NPDC059649 (assembly GCF_042734445.1). Classification (NCBI taxonomy): domain Bacteria; kingdom Bacillati; phylum Actinomycetota; class Actinomycetes; order Kitasatosporales; family Streptomycetaceae; genus Streptomyces; species Streptomyces sp. NPDC059649. The sequence goes on along the minus strand of NZ_JBHWDV010000001.1, from coordinate 628,578 downwards.
CGGTGAACTTCTCCCCCATCCCCCGGATCGCGCCGCCACCTTTGGGCAGCGAGATCGCCGGCCCGTTCCGCAGGCCCGGGGCGGTGTCGCCGGAGGGTTGCGGCGGCGTGGTTGGCCCCACGATGGGTGCGGATTCGTTCGGGCCAACTCCACCGAGCACGTCCGCCTCCCCTGGGGGATGTGGCGACCGAGTATCGGACCAGCGGCTCGGTATAAGCCGAGGCTGCCGTCCGGATCGCCATCACCGACACAATGCCTTTAGCAATGCTGTACACCACGTCCGTGGACGCGACCCGCGGCAGCTCCAGATCAGGTTTTGTTGAGCGGCATCCTATGTACCTGAAGTCATGAGTGCTCGAAAGTTTCGATATTGACGCCTTTCGACAGAATATGAGCGAAACGGGAAGTGCCTCCTTACTCTTTGCTGGCCGCCCCTCATCGTCGGCAGTCAGCAGGTCATGCCCAAGTGCGCCCCGCCGCACCTGTAACGCCGGGATCAGCCGCTGACGCTGGCCGTGCCCGTCTCCAGGTGCCCCGTGAAGCGGCGCGACCAGGCCGCGTCGGCATCGACGGTCACCGTGAAGTCGTACCAGCCGTTCTGGTACGCGACGGCATTGAATAGTCCTCCGTCGAAGCGCCGGCAACGACGGCGTAGGTCCAGGGGCCGTCGCCTCGGTAGCGGTTGGAGGTGATCGTGAACTTGACCGAGGACGAGCCCGTGTTGGTCATCTTGACGTAGATGGCGAGCTTGCCCGTACCGGGTTCCACGGCGTAACGGGTGCTCACCTCGGCGAACTTGCCCGCCTTGGTGGTGTCGCCCTTCGGTCAGGTCACCGCTCACCTTGCGCCGCCACGCGCTGATGTTGGGGCAGTTGGCGGGCATGCCCAGAGCCGCGGTCCAAGTCTCCAGGAGCCGGAGCACCGAGGTGTGTTCGAAGACCTCTGAGGAGACCCAGCCGCCGCGCGTCCAGGGCGAGATGACGATCATCGGGACACGGAAGCCGAAGCCGTGCGGGACCCGACACCGCGCCCACCGGCCTGCTGGTCCCACGACGCAACCGTAGGAACGAAGACCGGCGGGGCTCCCCTCGGTGCCGTCTGTACCGGCGGACTCTTGGATGCGTCGCCTGGCAGTTTGAGCGGCGGCACGGGAGGGCTCAGCCTTGCGGCTCCTGCGGCTTGACGTCGAGCTCGCGCAGACTTTGGTCCTTGAGCTCGGTGCGGGCCTCCGTACGGTGGCCACGGGCGATGTAGTCCCGCACGATCGCCTCGATCGCGTCCTGGGGCGACCCGATCCCCGCCAGGACCATCACTTCCACTACGAGTTCGGCGTCGAGACTGATATTGACCTTGGCCACCGTGCCCCCTCATCGCGTCGCATCCGCACTCCAGCTGCTCACGGTTCCATAGCTTGCGCTCAAGATTCGATCTCAGTGAAGGGCGCGAGTGGGATGACCTTGCTGTGGCTGGTGTGAACACGGCTTCGGAGCCGTCCTGGATTCCCCATTCACCAGGCTGAGCCCGCATCAGTTCGGCAAGCTGATCACAGCACTGTGACGTGAAGGCGCGGACCCCGTCCGCAAGGGCCGGCCATGGAGCCTACCGATGGAAGACAGGGTTCTACTGGTCGCCACGTACTGGCGCACGAACCTCACCCTGCGGCAGCTCGCCCGCTGTTCGACATCTCGAAGTCGGCCGCCGACCGCGCGGCGACCACCTGCAAGGCGTGGGAACCGTCCGGTGCGAAAGACGCCGTCGGCAGGACCACGGTGCTCGCGGACGGCGGCTACCGGGCACCGGCCTGGTCATCCCGCACCGCCGCGAGCCCGGCCCGGCCGCGCCGAACGAATCTGACCGGTGGTCGAAATACCGTGACGCGATCGCTCCCCGGAGCAAGCTGCGGATGCCCCTCTCAAGGCTCTGCCGCCACGAAATGTTCGGCCTCCTCCGGTCGCACCACCTGAAGCCACGAAGCCACGCACCCTTCGAGAGCATTAGGCCGAACGGGTGCTTTCTCCGCGCGCTATACGTGTCTTACCTGGACCTATCGAATCGTCACTTTTCCGGGACAGGCGAAAGTCGTGACAAGTCCATCACCGAAACGCGACACTCGATATATCCATCCGCACCACTCCGAAGGAGTAACCATGTCCTGTCCTCCCCCGCCAGTCGATGCCCGAAAGGCCTTAGATTTCCTGCGGACGAGCGGACTCGTCGACCTCCGCATTCCGCTGGAGCAAGTCGTCGACCAGGTCAGCCAACTCGACGACGTGGCCGGCTACGTGCTCGCCTGGGAGCGATATGTCCTTGTGGTCGCCAACCAGGTCGCGGAGTGCGACGACGGCGCTGCGGGCAACTGAGCCATTGACTGCGCCGACCGCCGGGAGGCATCTGATGGACACGACGCAACCCGGTGACGGCTCGTCACAAAGGCGCGCGGTGGAGTCCCGGGCAGTCGCCTGGCTCGCTGCGCGCCGGGATCTCATCGATCCGGCCGAAGCCGCCACCGGCCGGGTGCTGTTCGCCCGCAAGGCCCTTATCGAGACCGCCTTCCTTGTGGGGCTTCGGGCGCGTCTCGACCCGGAACCCTTGGACGGTCATTACACGGCCCTCCTGGATCAGATCGAGAAGATCGCGGCTCGTCCCTCCTATCGGGAGTTGATCGCCCGGGACGAAGCTGCCCTTCTGCTGTACGCGGGGACTTATGCGGCACTGCGGCTCTGCGGACGCGACGACCAGGAATTCCGGCAACTCCTCACTCAGGCCGCTGCCGGAGGGTACGCGACGGCCTTCGAGCGGATCCCGTACCGGCAGCTCGATCTGCTGCACACCCTGGAGCTGTGCGGTGTCCCACACTCGCTGCCGGCCATGGACGAGGTTCTGCCGTTCACCTTGCTCTGCAACAAGCCGAACGTCGTCAAACTCGCCGACCGCGACATCTACGCCATCACCCACACGATCTTCTACGCCACGGATTTCGGTCTGCGTGAGCCCGGTTGGCCACCGGACTTCGATCTGGGCGAGGCGGTGGAGCTGCTCGAAGCACTCCTCGTTCTCACCCTTGACCAACGAAATGCCGACCTGGTGGCAGAAATTCTGTGCTGCCTGTTGTGCCTCGGGGTGCGAGACTCCGAGGAAGCCAGCAGGGCATGGGAGTTCCTCGCGGCGGCACAAGAGGCCGAGGGGCGGGTCAACGGGCCGCCTGGCGTGGTCCACCCCGGACTCGCCGACGGCGACGACGCATACCAGCACTGGGCCACCGGCTACCACACCACCATCGTCGTGGCCCTGGCCGCGCTCCTGGACCGCAGCCCCAAGGTGATGCGCAGGCAGCGGCCGTCCGCACCGAAGCCCCGGTTCAGCGTGGAGCAGCCGCTGCGGCGGGCGGTGTTGTGGCTGGCGGACACCAGTCAGCGCCATGACCCGGCCGGATGTCTGCCGGCCGCAGCGGCTGTCGCGCATGCGGCCGAGGCTCTTGGCGAACCCGAGCTCGCTCGTCCCCTGCTCCTCGATTTCTCCGAACGTCTCGCGAACGCGGAATCTGACGTGTGGCAGGAGCACGGGATGGAGGTCGTGGGTGAGTTCGCGTTCGGCCTGCGGACGCACGGGATCACATGCCCGTCACTCGATACGTTCTTCAAGTCCACCGCCGCTGCCGTCGCACTCCTCGACAAAGTTCCGCCACAGGCGGCGCACAACGTCCAACGCCTCGTCGGTCTGGGGCTGATCGCTCCTCAGCGTGCGGTCGCACTGATCGACGCCGGAGTCGACGGGCCGCACTCCGTGCCAAAGACATCTGCCGCTGAATTGTCCGGTGCCTGCAAGGACTACCACCTGGGGCACATCGCCGGCATCGTCCGGGACTCGGCCCGTGCCGGGCGGGTACAGCACCGCGTCACCCGCGACGCCATCGCCTTTCTTCTCGCCCAACAGAGCTCATGCGGTGCCTTCGGCCGGCCGGCCTGTGACGATCCGGCAATCCGCGAACGCATGATGCTGTCGTGGACCCAGAGTGTTGTCACCACCCTGGCCACCGTGCACACAGCCTGCGGCACAGCCCTCACCGCCCCCCAGCCCCGCCCCTGAACCTGGAGACGGGACGCGCTCCGCGAGCAAGCCACGCGGATGGTCTCAAACCGTGGCACCGGGCGCGATGGTGGCCGGTGGACATGGGTGTGATGGAAATCGACCGTCCGGCCTCGATGACTTCGAGGAACCTGTGCGGTTCCGCGGACTGTCGGAAACAGGTGCGGCGCACATACACAGCACGTAGCAACAAAGCCTCAACGAAAGGCCGTTGGGCTCGCGCCGGGTCATGGTCCGGCTGCGGGCCCGCCGATATTCGTCATCAGAGCACCGGTTTCAGGCAACGGCCGCGACACTATGACCGTGGACGCGAATGACGAAACCTGCGATCAGCAGTTGCCCCTGCCTCCAAGACCAGTTCTGCCAGACATAGCTGCAGCACGCGGCCACGGGCCAGCTGACGTCGTCGAGGCCCATTGGCAATCCCTACGACTCAGCTGGCAATGGAAGCACGCAGTACACCAGGTCCGCTCACCCGGGCGCCCGTATCCGGGCATCGTTCCGCTGCTGGAGGCCGCCGCCACTCAACCACGACTGCGGCGGTTGTATCCGTTCACCAGCCACTTCACCCTGCTCTTCAGCAGCTCCACCAGCTACCCCTGGACCGTGCAGGGGGGATCGATCGAGCCCCTGGACAATGGACGGTTCAAGGTTCGCCGACGCAGTCCCTTCGCCGTGATCGGCGAAGTCGAGACCGCCGAAGAGGCTGTTGCCCGAGTGCTTGAACTCCTGCCCACCGGCCCCGAACCCGTCATCACCGCCGCCGCGGATGAGCACGTGTGACGGCGTGTGGCCATGCTCGCCGGTATCAGCACCCCGCGGCCTCTAGATGATCAATTCCAAGGGATGCCTGCGGAGGGTGTGGGGTGGGCGGCGGCCGAAGCCACCGCGAGACGGTCAGGCGGCGGGCTGCCGGCCCTGGTTGTCGAGGTGGCAGCGGACGGTCAGGCGTCAGGGTCGACTTCGGGGTGTGTGAACCGCACGGGCTTGCCGAGCGACCGGGCGTAAACGATTTCGGCTCGGGTGCTGTCTCCGATGTAGTCGCCGACTACGAGCACCTCATCAGCGAGCCGGATCTTCGCTCGGTGCAGATCGTCGAGTCGAACCTTCAGCGCCTCGGCCTCGGCAGGATCGGACCGAAGTTCGTGCGGCGACTTCATGTCACAGCCCGGTTTGACGACGATCTTTCCGGCTTTGGTCTCCCGCAGATCGGCCTCGGTCATCTCGGTCATGAAGCGGGTGGAGCCGCAGATCACGACGATACGCGGGAGGCTCAGCTGCTCCTTCGCGTCGGCGAGCTTCTCCTCGGGGGTGAGCAGTCGCGGGTATGACACTGGTTCCTCCTGGTGGTGTGGTCCAAGGGGTGCCTGCGGAGACGAGAACGAGGGTGTCCAAGATCGTTTTGTGACGAACGACGTGGACACCCTCGCGACAGCACTCTATGCGACGAGCGACGACATCCTGATGGAGCATTCTGGGCTGGCGCCGTGGCGCCCGCCGGTCGGCATTACGCCCCGCCTGAGCGATGCCGAACTGGTCACCCTCGCCACGATGCAGGCCATACTCGGCTTCCCCTCCGTGCCGCCCACGGGCCAGCCACTTCCTCGATCAAGTCGCCGAGATGTGCATGATCAAGGCCGCAGAAAGCAGGATGGGGCGAGGCCGCGCGGGCCGAGAAGGACGTCATAATTCACGCAATCTGCGCGGCCGTGTCGTGTCACGTCCGACCCCGGGCTACCTCGTATCGAGTGGTTAGGCTCAGAGACATGGCTATTCAGCGGATGGACAACGTCGCCATCGTCGTCGACGATCTGGACGCGGCTGTCGTCTTCTTCACCGAGCTCGGCATGGAGCTGGAAGGCAGGGCGCAGATCGAGGGCCGTTATGCGGACCGCACCGTCGGACTCGACGGCGTCCGGAGCGACATCGCGATGATGCGGACCCCGGACGGCCACAGCAAGCTGGAGCTGACCAAGTACCACGCCCCCGCGGTATCCGACGCCGAGCCGCGGAACCCTCCGCCCAACACACTGGGCCTGCATCGCGTCATGTTCGCCGTCGACGACATCGACGACACCATCGCCCGTCTGCGCGCCCACGGCGCCGAACTCCTCGGCGAGGTGGCGCAGTACGAGAACATCTTCCGGCTCTGCTACCTCCGCGGCCCCGCAGGCATCATCGTCGCCCTGGCCGAACAGATCGGCTGACGCCGGCCTGCCTGCCGCGCGGAGCGTGTCGACGGTCGGCACCGCTATGACGCATCCGCGAATAGGGGCGTGCCGGCTGCTGTACGAGCCCGGGATTCCGCCGGCGGCGGTGTCGGGCGCGGGAGGACTTCGCGGCCCCGCACGGCCGCCCAGTCGCTGGTGCGGAGGGGAAGTCGGCGTTCCGCGGTTCGGCGGCGGCCGTGCGAGCTGGATGAGCGGCTCGCACGGCACGCGACTGCGTCGTACACGCGGCGCCGGCCGTCGATGGCCTCCCCCGCCGGGGCCCGGTCGGTGGCACGGGACAGAGGCCCATCGCGTCGCCCGCGCAGTATTCCGACGGCCTGCACAGCGACGCGTGACAGCAACGGCTATGGGTGGAGGCTGATCTCCGGGTTCTCGGGGGTCGGCCCGTTGAGGATCGGCTGGTCGATCCCCTTCAGGTGCAGGGCGAAGAAGGCCGCCACGTACTCCCGGGTGAGCTGCACCCCGCGCTCGGCGACGATCGTGGTGCCGGGAGGCTCAGGGAGGCCGAGCTTCTCGAAGAACAGCGGGAGGTCCGTGAAGGTGGCGTGGTGGGATCCGGCGACGGTCAGCCAGCGCTTCCAGCCGTCGAGATGGGTCCAGCTCTCCGTCCAGCTGGGGTCCTCCCGACCGCCGCCCAGCGGGTGGCCGATCATCAGGAACGGCTTGCCTTTGAGCCCGGTGGCGGGCACCGGGACGTCCATGGTTCCGTCCAGGTTCACTCCGGCCCGGATACGGTCGTCGGTGAGCAGGGCCGGGACGGTCGCGGAGCCGCCGACGGAGTGCCCGGCCATGCCGATCCGGTCGCGATCGATCATGCGGGCGTAGCGCCAGGCCGGGTGCCGGTGGGTGGTCAACTGGTCGATGACGAAGGAGACGTCCTTCGCCCGGCTCTCGTTCAGGGCCGCCCACAGCTCCGGGGACTTCGGCCTGTCGCACATGACACAGGTGAGCGTCTGACCGTCGGGAAAGGTCGTCCCGGTGTTCTCGTAGGTGTGGTCGATGAGCGCGACGATGTACCCGCGGCTGGTCAGATCCTCGGCGAGGCTGGTCAGTTCGGTGCGCGGCATGGTGAAGCCGGGAGAGAGCACCACCAGCGGGAACCGGCCGGGCTGCGGGCGTGCCTGGGATTTGGCCCACGTTCGGGTCCCGGTGACCACCTCGGTGGGGATGGTGTTGCCCGGCACCTTCACATCCAGCATGAGTCTGGCGGCATCGGGGGTCATGTACGGGGCCGGGCCGCCCGTCCCCTTCTTGGCGGGGTAGTACATCGACACCATCAACTGGCGCGGGCCCGCAGCCGGAACCCACGGGTCAGGCCGGTTGTGGTCGACGAGGTGCAGGATCTCGCGGCCGGGTGCGTACGGTCCGGTCGGGCGCGGGAGATCAACGTGGACGCCCGCCGGCACGGTGGGCCGGGCAGGCGCGGCGGCTGGGGCTGTGCCTGGGGCAGGGGCGGTGGGTGCGGCCAGCGCAGGAGCAGCGGCCACGACGGGTAGCGGCAGCGCGAACAGGAGTGCCGCCACCGTGGCAGTGCGACGAATACCGGTCATGGCCAGGACTGTAGGCAGCACGTAAGGCAGTTGACGTCCTCTCAGGGATGTAGGGGATTCACCTGAGAAACGGGAGATCCAGGAATCGGTCCCCTAGTGGGCGGGCCTCAACTCCCCCGGCGACACCTGCGAACGGCCAGGCCCCGTCGTGCTGATCCACAGGGACATCCAACCGTGGAACCTGCTCGCTCGAGAGGGTCGGCCGGTGGTGCTCGACTGGGAGCTCTCGGGGATGCTCGACCTGTACAGCGAGCTCGGCTCGACCGCGCTGAGCCTCGCGAAGGGACCTGGCTTCGACGACATCAAGCCCGCCATCTTCCGCTCGGTTCTCGACGGCTATGTCGCGGGGGGGGCGGAACGCTGCCGCCGTCAGGTCCAAGCTGGTTTGTGTTCATGATCGGCGGCTGACTGGGGCACACCAGGTGGAACACCCTCCGGTGCCTCGCCGGTGTCGAGGCGAGCACCGGCCCTGACCTCGCGCTGTCGCACGAGTCCGTGCGCAACGGGGTGCGCGGCCTCCCCGACCTGTTCGGCCGACTTCCGGAGCTCGAGGCGCTGCTCGTGTGACAGTGACCTGCGTCGGTGCTTGGTACGCGACGCAAGGCGCGCTCCCGATTCCGCTCGGGGCCATGGCCGATGACCCGCACCGACGCGCGGTGCGAACGTTCGGCTGGCCTCAACCACTTCGCGGGGCCCGATGCCGGACCGGGCCAGGTTGAAACTTCCCGGGCAGACGCCCGTCCGGCCGGCCCGAGGGCGACCGGATACAGTGCGCGAGACAACAGCCTGGTCAGGGAGGGGAAGTGACCGACACCAGCAACGCCCGGCCCGCCGAGGGTGAAGCGCAAGCGCCACGGCAGAACCGACTGCACCGCCTGATGCGCTACCTCCCCCTGATTGCCCCCATCCTGCTGTGGGCCGTGCCCTGCTGGGTGCTCCTGCACAGCGGCCAGCACTGGCCGCTGCCCGTCACGCTGGTCGGCACCGCCCTGTTCGTCCTCGGCCTCATCGGTATGCCGCTCGCGATGATGCGCGGCCACGGCCGGCGCCAGCATGACCGGGCGGCGATCATCGGTGACACCCTGCTGGGTGCCAGCTGGGTGCTGTTCACCTGGTCCGTTCTGATCGGGGTTCTCTTCCGGCTCGCCCTGACCATGGCCGGCGTCGGCGGGAGCCAGGACCGAGCCCGAATCGTCACTTGGGCCGCCCTCGGCGTAACCGCCGTACTGCTCGCCTGGGGGTACGCCGAGGCACGCCGCGTGCCACGCGTGCGCCGACTCGACGTACGACTCCCGCGACTGGGCGCCGGGTTGGACGGTATCCGTGTCGTCCTCATCACCGACACCCACTACGGCCCACTCGATCGCGCTCGCTGGTCGGCACGGGTATGCGAGACGGTGAACGCTCTGGAGGCCGACCTGGTCTGCCACACCGGCGACATCGCGGACGGCACGGCCGAACGCCGCCGCGCCCAGGCCGTCCCACTCGGTACCGTGCGGGCCACCCGGGCCCGTGTATACGTCACCGGCAACCACGAGTACTACAGCGAGGCCCAGGGCTGGGTCGACCTGATGGGCGAGCTGGGCTGGGAGCCGCTCCGCAACCGCCACCTGCTGCTCGAACGCGGAGGCGACACCCTGGTGGTCGCCGGCGTGGATGACGTCACCGCCGAGTCCTCCGGCCTGGCAGGCCATCTCGCCCACCTCGCCGGAGCCTTGGACGGCGCCGACCCCGAGCTGCCCGTCCTGCTCTTGGCACACCAGCCCAAGTTCGTCGACCGGGCGGCAGCCGACGGCATCGACCTCCAACTCTCCGGCCACACCCACGGCGGCCAGATCTGGCCCTTCCACCACCTGGTCCGCATCGACCAACCCGCCCTCGCCGGGCTCAGCCACCACGGCACCCGCACCCTCCTCTACACCAGCCGCGGCACCGGCTTCTGGGGCCCGCCGTTCCGCGTCTTCGCCCCCAGCGAGATCACCTTGCTCGTGCTCCGCTCCCCACACCTACCCACCTCGCCGTAGCACTGGGCCGGCCAACACATCCGCTTGGAGCTGTCCACGACCGAGGGGTGCGACCCGCGCCCCTGGGACGGAGCCCAGCGCTGCTGAACTCGCGAACAGGCCCGTCACCGGTCGACCGGTGACGGGCCGTGTGCATCCCTTTTTGAGGGTTGTCAGCCCACCGGTACGTCGCTACCGGTCAGCTGCGCGCGAATGCCGTTCTTCGTCACGGAGATGTCGCGCAGCCGAATGTCGCCCGGCAGGTTGTCCGGCAGCTGCACGGAAAACTCCATCTGCTGCGCGACCTTCGGTTCCCGGAGCTTTTGTAGGCCCTGGATGAGCGAAGGGTCGATGCCAGTGGGCTTGAGCAGCGACGGATGGTCCACAAGCGTGTCCAGCACGCGACCCTTCATCATCTGCTGCGGAAGGACGTGCTTCCCGGTCGCCTGTTGCAGCTCGTCCTCGTCCATCTTGTCGGCGACGGGTGCAGTCAACTGCAAGCCACCGCCCTTGCCCGGTACATACGTAAGCACGCCAGGTATGACCACGCGCGTGTCCTGCACAGTCATGCGCAGGCCGCGGTCCCCGGTGCGCCGCAATTGCGCACGCCCCCGGATCTGGGCCTGCTTGCCCCCCACCGGCAGGTCGCCGCTGGCCAGCACCGTGTTCTCCTCGGGGACGGGCCTCAAGTGGATCTGTGAAGCGCCGACTTCGCGGTTCAGGTCCTTGAGGTCCAGCAGGATGTCACCGCGCACCCGGCTCAGCACCGCGCCCTTGACCGAGGACGGCAGGCTGCCGACGATCCGGATGTGATCCATCGTCCCCTTCGCCTGAGCGATGGAGACCGGCCCGGCGTCGACGTCGGGGACGTTGACCTCGACGTGGTCGATGGTGCCCGCGAGCACCTGCCCGATGAACGGGAAGCTGTCGATGTGCACCTCGGGCTCGGCGTGCAGCTTCAGCGCCTTCTGCACCTGCTGCGCCGCCAGGTTCTCCGCGTAGAGCACGGCCCACCGGTCACCGAGCGCGAGAAACGCAAGAACGACGGCCAGCGTGACGACCACCTTCGCCGTCCTCCGCACGATCCGACGTGCCTTGCGCTCGGCCCGTGTGTGCTCCTTCTCGTCGCCGGTGATCGTATGGTCAGTGTCTGCGCCGGTTGCGGCTGCGGTTGCGGTTCCGGCTCCAGCTGCGCCGAGGGCGCTGGTATCGGCGCCAGTGGCCATGGCCGAGTCCGTGCCGCTGCCGGCGGCGGTCGCAGTAGCGGCGGTGCCGGGGCCTGGACAGGAGTCGGCGCCGACGGTGTTGCCCTGGGCCGACGGCCTGTCCGGGCCCTGGTTGTCCGAGGCCGGGCCGTCCTGGGGAGCACGGCTCGCGGGTACCTGTGTCTTGCGGTTTGCTGAAGGTTCGTTGGAGAGCATCGCCACCATGCGATCACAGCCCCCGCACTCGAACCAAGTGGTGCACAGTCTCGACACACCGAGACACCGAGACACCGAGACACCAACGCAGCGGGCGCCCGAGCCGGAGTCGGTGCCGTGCCCGAGCGCTGCGTTCAGTTGCAGATGGTCCCTCCCACTCGCCCCGGAACGAAGCGGTGGTTGCGTCCGCGTGCGCCGCAGAACCTCTCGGATCTCCGCCGGGGACCAGAAGGCCATCCAGGTGCAGCTGCCTGTCCGTTGGGGCGGAGGTGGAGCGCTCGCCGGGGCGGCCCGTCAGTCCTTCGGCCTCGCCGATGCCCTGGCGCAGAGGTAGGGACGCGCGAGCAGGAGTCCGGTGCCGGTCATCGCGATGCCGAAGTAGACCGGCGCGAGGTGGATGAAGTCCAGGTAGTGGATCGCGCCGTGCACTGCGACAGCCGGCAGGAAGCCGGCGGCCGCCGCCGCAGCCAGGGTCCAGAACACCCAGGCTTCACCCCGCCGCCAGCCCCACGCGCTGAGCAGGACGATCGCCACCGCGGCGGCCATCAGGGCGCCGCCGAACCCCGCGCGGTCATGGGCGACGAACGGCACAAGCCGAGGGCTCACGGTTTCCAACGTCTGCGCGCTGGTGCCCAGGAAGGCCAGGTCGGTCGGCACGAAGACACCGGTCAGACCGACCACCGAGATCACCGCTCCGCCGAGGAACAGCCCCGCTCCCGTGACGATCAGCAGCAACTGGCCGACCAGCGCCCGTCGGCGCTCCGGCTCCGGCCCCTCAGGCGCCAGGCGCCACCGCGGTGCGTGCGGGGTCCGCCGGACCGCGGCCACGAACATCGGGAACAGCACGACGGCAGTGGCCGTGTGCAGGGGTTCCACGAAGCCGGTGGCCAGGAAGTAGAACAAGGTGGGGAAGCCGATCACCCCCGAGAGCAGATACACCTCACGGGCCCAGGGCCAACCACGTCTGATGCCGCCCACGGCAAGGCCGGTGTAGAGGGCGCCGATCGCCACCATCGTGCCGGCCATGGTGATCCGGTCGTGCTGGAGGAAGTGCACGAGGTGGTGGTTGGCGGCATGCAGGTCGCGCAGCCTCATGCCGAGGTAGTCACGGTCGTACCAGAGCAGCACCGGCCCCAGCGTGATCGCCGCGGCTCCGAGTCCGGCGCCCGTCATACCGAGCCCGACGAGCAGTGCCCACCACCAGGCGGGCCAGCGGCGAGGATCGCGGCCGACGTTCCGTAGCCGCGGGGCGGGCTCGGTGGGCGTGGCTGCCTCGGTGACCCGTGCGAACCAGCCGGGTCCGGCCTCGACGAGCACTTCGGGCCGGGCGAGCACGATGGCCCCCGGCTTCTCGAGCGCGGCGGCCGCGGCGGTGACGGACGGGTCGGACACATGCACCACGTCCGGCTCGCCGCTGCTGGTGAACCCGTCGACATGGGACTTGAGGGCGGCCTCCGCCTCCGGATCGCACACGCGGGCGACAACCGGGATCGAGCGGCCGGCAGCGGCCTCGCGTACCGTCTCGGCGTCGCCCGCCGAGACGGGAGCCACCTCGACGACACCGGCCCCGAGCGGGTGCAGGGCGCGGACCGCCTCGCGGGCGAGCGAGGGCGGGACGGATATGCCGAGCCGGACGGCCACCGGCACGCCGGCGATCTCGCCCGCGAGCCGCTCCGGTGGATGGCGATGGCCGAATCCCCGGGCGATCAGCCGCGCACCGGCCGGACGGGAGCCGATCGACGCCAGCAGCCGCAGTGCGGTTCGCTGCGAACGGCGCCGGCCGACGGCGGCGGCCGCCAAGCCGCGCAGCGGGTGATACGTCCAGTCCGGCATCAGTTGCTCTCGCTCTCCGTCGCGGTCACCGGGTCAACGGGTGCCGTCCAACTGAGCACCGGCGTCATGGAACGCAGCGTCGCCCACATCGGCGTCAGTCGGGCGGCCGTGTCGCGCACCAGCACCGCAGGCGGCCACGACAACTGGCCGACCGCGCCGAGCCGGGCGGAGCGGCGCGTGATGGCCTGCGTCCGCGGGCGGCGCAGCAGGTCGTACGAGCGGAGCGCGGCGGCCACGTCCGGGGTGCCGTCGAGGCAGTGGGCGAGGGTGACCGCGTCCTCCAGTGCCTGGCACGCGCCCTGGCCCAGATTGGGGGTCATGGCATGGGCAGCGTCGCCCAGCAGCGCGACCCGGCCGCGGACGAAGGAGGGCAGCGGCGGCAGGTCGTACAGGTCGTGGCGGAGCACCGCGTCCGCGGGGACGGTGGCCAGCAGGGCCGGGACGGGAGCCGGCCAGGAGCCGAAACGGCGCAGCAGTTCGGCGTACTCCGACGAGCCGGAGGTGGTTCCCGCCGGTAGCGACGCGGTCGCAAAGCAGTACATCCGACCGCCCGGCAGCGCCGTGTAGCCGAATCGCTCCCCACGCCCCCAGGTCGCCGCACCCTCCGCGGGCGGCTCGGCGAGAGGCTCGGTGACCATGCGCCAGGCGGTGTAACCGGCGTACCGGGGACCGGCCGCCTCGGGCCACAGCACGCGTCGTACCGCACTGCGCAGCCCGTCGGCCCCGACCACGAGATCGGGCCGGGACACGCCCCCACGGTGTTCGACGACCAGGCTGTGGTCGTGGTCGCGGACCACGGACACCTCGCTGCCCGACCGCAAGCTGTCGGCAGGCAGCGCCTCGGTGAGCACCCGCAGCAGATCCGCGCGGTGCAGGACCACCAAGGGATGGCCGAATTGGCGGGCCAGCTTCGCGTTGTCCGTACGGGACAGCCAGCGGCCCCGGCGATCGCGTACCCCGCCGGTGGCCTCGACAGCACCGAGCGCCCGGACGGCGTCGGCCAGGCCGAGCACTTGGAGCGCGTGCAGCGCGTTCGGCCACAGGGAGATACCGGCGCCGATCTCGGTGAACTCCGTCGCACGTTCCAGCACTTCGACGCGCCAGCCCCGTTGGTGCAGGGCGATGGCTGCCGCGAGGCCGCCGACCCCACCGCCGATGATGGTCGCGGCGCGCTGCGGCATAGGTCCTCGCTCTGGGTTCGGGGGCGCCGCCCCCGGTCAAGTGGCGGTCGATCCGGCGCCTAGCGGCATGCGATGCGACGCAGGCCCAGCTGAGCAGCGCCTCATAGCAACATGTCGACAGAAGCCTGTCAACGTGCCGACGGGCGGACCTGCTTGGGAGTAGTGGCCGGAGCGTCGTTCCCGTTGCTTCGTCGAGATCATCTTGTCGGTCGCCCCTTGAGCTACACATCCCACGCTGGTGCCGCAGCGTTGCACGGGGCGACTGCTGGACTGACCGCAGAACGCTGCTGGAGCCGGCTTCGCCACTTTGATCTTCCCGTAGAAGGCAACGTGGTCGCGATGGTGCAGCCAGGGCTGCGCGGTGCGGAAGGCGTCCGCGTGGTCCGAGGGGATGTGGGACAGCAAGCAGGAGGCCGGGCGGTGCGATCGTTGACCAGAGGCCGGTCGATGAGGCCCGGGTGTCCATGTTCTTCAGCTCGATGAATTCGGGCCGGGCAAGGGTGAGTTGGCGCTCGGTATGCGCGGAGGGGGCACCACAAAGATCCACCTGGCGAGTGACGGCGGATGCCGCCCGCTGTCCACCCTGATCGCGCCCCAACAGTGGGGTGAAGCGCCGTAGTTGATCCCGGTCCAGGACCGCATCCGTGTCCCACGCCCAGCCGGGGGCCCGCGGACCCGCGCTGACTATCAACAGACCGACATGACCCGGTCGACCGGCCGGTACCGCGAACCCCGCATCCAGCGCGAGCCGGGCCAGTCGACGGTGGATGACCCCGTTGCGTACGACCTTGTCCACGACGTGGCGGGCGTAAGCACGCGAGACCTTGATGCCGGCGCGTGCTGGAGCACGCGGTAGGCCCGGGCACGGTCGATGCCGCAGTCCTCGAGGGGATCGTGGGTATTGCCCAGTTCTACCTCGACCGCGGAGAGGTCTCCCGTACGCCGCGTGCTTGCTCAACCACCTCCTGGCTGGAGTCGATGCCGATCGCCCCCCGGACGGGGTGACCGCCTTGGCGAAGGGGCTGAGGTCTCTGCCCGGTCCGCAGCCCAGGTCGAGCGAAGTTGCGCCGGACTGGGCAACCAGTGCGTCGAGCGTGGAAGGCGCCCTGGCGTCTGGAGAACTGACGAGGCATCAGAGGTACTCGGAGGCGAGGAGAGCCCGGGTCGCCGGTTCCCGCGCCTCGAAGACGTGTGCCTGGTCGCCCGGGTAGGCCACGTAATCGCCCGGGCTCAGTTCCACGGGGTCGTCGGCCGGGCCGACCAGGGCCCGGCCGGCGGTGAGCAGGACGTGCTCGACGACGCCGGGCGCGTGCGGGACGGAGGTGTGTGGCGTGCCCGGTTCGGCGTCGATGCGGTAGAGGTCGCGGCGGGCGCCGGGCGGGCAGGCGGAGAGCAGGGTGGCGCGATAGTCGGCCTGGGCCGAGATGACCGCCTGACCCTCGTCCGCCCTGATCACCTGGACCCGGGGCCGGGGCGGATCGAGAAGCCGGGAGAAGGGCAGCTCAAGGGCCGTGCACAACGCCCACAGCGTCTCCAGGCTGGGATTTCCTTGCCCGGCCTCCAGCTGGGACAGGGTGGATTTTGCGATGCCTGCTCGATGTGCGAGCTCGGTCAGGGAGAGCCCTGCGGCCTGGCGGCCGCGGCGCAGGGTGGCGGCGATGGAGTTCATGGGGGGCTTCGCGGTGCTGCCTGCTTGAGCCATGTGTTCGCTCCAGAAGTCATTCGTTCGCCTTGACGAACATCGTCCAGGGTGTTCATTCTATCGACCATGCATTCGTCATGGCGAACACTCGATCGGCCACTGCTGCGCGACATCGCGCTCGTGTGCCTGGCCGTGGGCGTGATCGGTCTCTCGTACGGCGCGATCGCAGTGGCCTCCGGCTTCCCCGTTTGGTTCCCGGTGGTACTGGGCCTGCTCGTGGTCGCCGCATCGTCGGAGTTCCTGTTCATCGGGATCATCGCGGCCGGCGGCAGCCCGGTGGCCGCGGTCCTCGCCGGACTCCTGGTCAATGCCAGGCATCTGCCCTTCGGGCTCGCGGTACCCGACGTCCTCGGACGCGGCGCGTGGCGCTTCCTCGGTACCCACCTGATGAATGACGAGACGGTCGTCTTCGCCCTCGCCCAGAAGGACACCACCCGGGGGCGCGCCGCCTACTGGGCCTGCGGCCTGGGCATCGTGGTCTGCTGGCCGGCCGGAGCCGCAATCGGCGGCCTGGCCGGCACGGTCATCGACAACACCGGCGCCTTCGGTCTCGACGCGATGTTCCCGGCCGTCCTGCTGGCCCTGATCCTCCCGGCACTGCGCGGGGACAGGGACAAACGGCGCGCCGCCCTGGCCGGTTCGGCCATCGCGCTCACCGCCGTCCCCTTTCTGCCCGCCGGCCTTCCCGTACTCCTCGCATTGGCCGGACTGTCGCTCACCACGGCGCGGAAGAAGGCTGTGCGATGAACTCTCCGATGCACAGCCCGGGCACCCTCGTCGTCGCGATGCTCGTGCTCGCCGCGGGGACATACGGCTTCCGGCTCGCGGGCCCGCTGTTGCGCTCCCGCCTGACCTTCCCACCGCGCGCCGCACGGTTGATGGAGACGTCCGCGATCGTGCTGCTGGCCGCACTGGTGGCCACGACCGCGCTCACGGAAGGGCACGGGGCGGCCGGCATTGCCCGGCCCTTCGGGGTCGCGGTGGCGGGTGTGCTCGCCTGGCGCAAAGTGCCGTTCCTGGTTGTGGTGCTGGCCGCGGCCGTGGCGACCGCGGGGCTGCGCCTGGTCGGGGTGCGCTGATCGCGCTGCCTGAGCCGTGCTGCCTGAGCCGTGCTGCCTGCGGCCAGCCAATCAGAACAGCGCGGTCAGCCACGCCGATTCTCGACAGTGAGCCTCTTCGCCCAGGCTGGCTCGGCAAGGAACTTCCGGAGCAGCAGCGTGTTGACGCGTCTGCCTCCTCGTGGTCCGTTTCGACTTCCGCACGGTGACTTGACCGTCGGCCCGTTCGGCCGGTCCCACTCGCGCGATGGTCTGACCCACCGGACAGGGCCTAACCAGCAGCCCGCTGAGCACCGGCCCGACCCCTTGACATTTAAGGTCCGGCGTCCGACGGCGCCTCGGACTTGGCCAGGCTCGTTGCGGTTGCCGGAACTATGGGCGCTTGCTCGACCCGGCTGCTGGCCGGATTCGCGGGTTGACGCACCTGGCAGCATGGTTGACATGCCTGCTTACGTGATCTCTGAGGTTGAGGTGCTGGACGAGGAACTCGCTGACACCTACCGGACATTGACGGAGGCTTCCATCCGTCGCTACGGCGGCCGCTATATCGTCCGCGGCGCTCTGCCCGAAGCCCTGGAGGGTACCTGGCCCTCTTCCCAGCGTGTGGTCGTCGTCGAGTTCCCGGATACGGATCGGGTCAAGGAGTGGTACGCGTCTTCCGAGTATGCGGAGGCGCTTGAGATCCGGAAGTCAGCCCTGGAACGGCGGCTTCTTCTCGTCGAGGGGGTATCTGAGTAGCGGGCACGGCGCCGGAGCAAGACGCAGGAACAGCACAGAGGCCGTGGTCGTGAGTCTGATGCATCAGGGCGTCCTGCGAGATCCAGGTGCCCTGACGGCTGGGCCGCGTGACCCTGATGCTCACCAGTTCGCATCCGGGCGCCCTTCCGGACAGCAAAGTGGACCTCGACCATGAGGCATCGCCGGCATCCAGCGATACGGACCGGACCACTGGCCCCATCTGGTCAAGTTTGACTAGAGTGTGCGTATGGCTGAGAAAACCATTCCGATCCTGCCGTGCCGGACCATTCAGCCCGTTCTCGACTTCTATACCGCCCTGGGGTTCGAGGTGACCTTCCAGCAGAAGAGCCCCAACCCGTACGCGGTCGTGGAGCGCGGCGGCATCGAGCTTCAGTTCTTCGGGATGAAGCAGTACGAGCCGGCTGAGTCGGTCAGTACGTGCTACGTCCTGACCGATGACGTCGACGGGCTGCATGCCGCCTTCCGCGCGGGACTCAAGATGGCGTACGGGAAGATCCCCTCCCGAGGGCTGCCGCGCATTGGGCCGCTCAAGGACATGTCGTACGGCGTACGGCAGTTCCTCATGACCGATCCGGGCGGCAACTGCCTCCGCATCGGGCAGAAGACGAGCGAGGACCAGCATCATCGGCGGCCCCCCGAGGAGACCTTCGCCCGTGCCCTCCACCACGCCTCCCTCCTCGCGGACTCGAAAGAGGACCCGGCCGCCGCTGCGAAGGTCATCGACCGGGTGCTTCACCTTGAGGACGAGCGGCCCACGCCCGTACAACTGCTCCGCCTCCTCGTGTTGCGAGCGGACGTCGCTGGGCGTCTCGGTGACGAAGGGACCGCGACGACGGCGCTCGCCAAGGCCGCCGCAGTCCGCCTCACCGCCGAGGACCGAGAGGCGGTTCACGACGACCTCACCCGTCTTGAAGAGCTGCGCAACTAAGGTCTGCTCACAGCCACGCGTTGAGGGCCGCGACTGGCACGGTCGCCCCGTAGCGGGCGGCGCGAGCTTGTCGTTTCTCGCGGCGACCGCCCGGTGGCGCTCGAGCCGATTGATGCCGCACTCGACCGCACGCCGCTGCCTTTGGTCAGTCTTGTCGAACTTCGGCGGCCGGCCGCCGCGAGAGCCGCGGTCCTTCCGGTTTGCGGACGCGGTCCGCCGGGACCGGGATCGTCGGATCGTCGCCTTGATACCGCGTCTGCGGAGGTAGGCGCGATTCTCGCGAGAGTCGTACGCCTGGTCGGCCCGCACCCGGTCCGGGCGCTTACTGGGTCGCCCGGGGACGCGGCCGACGCCATACGGGAACTCACCGCACTGCTGGCAGACCAAGAACGGAACCACCGATTACAGGAAGCGCAAGCCGGAGGTGTCGCCAGCGTCGGCAGCCTGGTGGGCCCGAGCTGCGGCTCCGTCTGGGTCCCCAGCCAAATCGCGCAGCCGCTCCAGGAATCTGGGGACGGGGGGTTGCCAGCGTCGGCGGCCTACTGGGCTAGCCCCCGGGCGAAAGTGCACGCCCCGGATCAGCGCTCCGGTAGCCGAGCGGGGCCCGGCAGTGCGCCGGGTGAACGCTGTGAGGCCGGACAACTCAAGTCGGCGGAGGGCTACCAAGGCGGTCAGGGCGCGCACCGGGGCACGGCGGGCTTCCGCCGCACGCAGCGACGCATGCCTTGATGCCCTCCCAGCGCACGGTGGCACCCTGGGTTACGCGCCAGATCCCACACCCGGCAGACACCAGCACCCACCAACCGCTCGCTACCGGCCGCCAACCAACAGGACGGGGGCCCGGCGGAGTGCAACCCGCCCTCAGGCCCACACTCCACCACAGGCCCCTATGGCCAAGCCCGGGACGCAAGGAGGCCAGAGAAGGGCTGCCGAGCCATACGGACCGCCATGGGCCGCAACGCCGGCCCTACGGCGCGCCGTTCGGATCATGGTGTCCCGGCCCTCCGGACGGCAGCGTCTGCGCGAGCGTCAGGGCACTCGGCGCTCTCCCCTGCTCGTCGGTCGTTCGTGCGGATCCGTCTGTCAGCCTTCCCGGATGAAGCCCTCCCGCACCAGCCAGTCCTTCGCCACCTCGTGCGGGTCCTCCCCGTCCACGTCCACCCGCGCGTTGAGCCGCTGGGCCTCCGCCCCCGTCAGCCGCTTGGTGATCGGGGTGAGGAGGTCGGCGATGGCGGGGTACTTCCTCATTGTGGCGCTGTTCATCTCGGGTGCCGCGTTGTAGTTGGGGAAGAAGTGCCGGTCGTCCTGCAGCACCTTCAGCTTGAGTTCGGGAATGCGGCCGTCGGTGGTGGCCGCCACGCCGAGGGTGCAGGCCGCGCCCTCGGCGACCTGGGTGTAGACGACGCCGTCGTCCATCTTTTTGAAGTTCCCGCGCCGGAGGGCGAATCCGTACGTCTTCGCCACGCCCGGCAGGCCGTCCTCGCGCACCGAGAACTCGCTTCCGCCGCAGATCGTCGCCGCGCCCGGGTCCTTCTTCGTCAGACGTGCCACGTCGGAGAGTGTGCGCAGCCGGTACTTCTGCGCATTCGCCTGGTTGGCGACCAGCGCGTAGGTGTTGTTGAGCGGGGCGGCGGGCAGCCAGGTGATGCCGTTGCGGCGGTCCTCCTTGCGTACGGCCTCCCACTGCTCGTACGGGTCGACGACCGGCTTGGTACGGCCGAGGTAGGTGATCCAGGCCGTGCCGGTGTACTCGTACATCCCGTCCGCCGCACCGGACTTGACCGCCTCGCGGGCACCGATCGAGCCCTGGATGTTCGTCCGGTCCAGGACTTCCGCGCCGGCCGCTTTGAAGACCAGTCCCATGATCTGGCCCAGGATGATCTGCTCGGTGAACTCCTTTGAGGTCACGGTCAGTTGGGCGCCCACCAGCGGTCGCCCCTTGCCGATGGAGCCGGGCTGCACCGAGTCGGCCAGCGGGCTGCCGCTGGTCAGTCCGCAGCCGCTCAGCCCTGCGGCCGCGAGCAGCAGGGCGCCCGCGCCCGCGACGGCCGTCCGTACCTGGACCAGGCGCATCAGTCCACCTCCGGGCCGCGTGGGCGGAGCAGCAACTCGACGAGCGTCCCCGGCCAGTCCATGATCAGCGCCATGGCGACCGTCCCGATGCGCGCGCCGCCTCCACGAGTGCCGGGTCGGTGGCCCTCGGCGCTGTCCGGATGGCGCTTGGTGAGGTTGTCCAGCCGGATACTCGCGCTGGCGGCGACCGGCCGGTCCGGCCCGGCGGATCGGGCGGATCCGCCGGGGCCCGCGGCGCCGGACGTCGGTAAGGTCGGTTCGACGATTTCGGCAGAGTCAGCCACGGATCCCCCGTGAGATGGTGAGCCGTCCGATCAGCACGTACCCGGCGTCGAACGAACGGCAGGGCCGGTACAACGATCCCGAGCGTTTCCGACACTACTTCGTTGAGCGTGTTCGCACTGCCCAGGCTGGACATCCCGCGGAAGATATGGTTGCCAAGCCCAGGCCCTGAGGCAAAGGCCGCGATCGCCGCGATGCCCATCAGCATCCGGGTCGGCACCCGGACACCGGTGAGGATTGGCGGCCGGGCGAGGGCAGTTCGACCTTCGACCCTGAGCAGCTGGGCGAACGTGACCTCCCTATGCCCTTGGCGGCCTCGACGAGGGCCGGTCGACTCCGCGCAACCCGACGACCGCGTTACGGACCACCGCCACCGGCAGCAGTCCGTACAGCGTCAGCGCCATGACGGCGGCGCGACACCGAGGCCGACGACCGGGACGAGCAGGCCGAGGAGAGTCAGGGAGAGGACGGTGAGGGAAGTCGGCATTCGAGCGTGCCACCAAACGGCACAGCATGTCACCACCCCGCCAGCGGCAAGGAGTACTTGAGCCGCGCCCGCCGCGAGCCGCATCACCGGCTGCTCAGCAAACTCGCACTCCTCGCCAACCGCTGACCCACTCCGGCATCCGGCATGACTCCCCCGGTGGTGACGGGACCGGTACCGGGTTGGAGGGATTCCCGGTGTCCGTGACAGGTCGTTTGACGCGGATCACGGCGTCGCTGGCACGCGGGGCGTACGAAACGGCTGGACCGGGAACGTAGGCGGCCAGGAAGGGCAAGAGACAAGTAGGTCAGGCGCTGAGCCCGGCCCCGGTGGCCGGACGGCCGCGCGGAGGAGCCAGCCGCTGTTACTCGGTGTCGTCGGCGCGGAGGATCAGGTCGAGGAGGCCGGGGAAGCGGGCGTCGAACTCCTCGCGGCGCAGCCGGTTGAGCCGTTTGGGGCCCTGGTCGCGCTGTTCGACCAGGCCGGCGTCGCGCAGGACCGAGAAGTGGTGGCTCTTTGCGGCCCGGCCGACCGGTACGTCGAAGTTGCTGCAGCTGAGCGCCCAGTCGGGGTGGCTGGCCAGGTCGCGGATCAGCTGCATGCGCACGGGATCCGCGAGCGCGGACAGGGCGGCGAGAAGCGGGACGT
Source organism: Streptomyces sp. NPDC059649 (assembly GCF_042734445.1). Classification (NCBI taxonomy): domain Bacteria; kingdom Bacillati; phylum Actinomycetota; class Actinomycetes; order Kitasatosporales; family Streptomycetaceae; genus Streptomyces; species Streptomyces sp. NPDC059649. Next base: position 606,339 of record NZ_JBHWDV010000001.1, on the reverse strand, counting down.
CGTCGGGGTGCGTGTGCACGGGTGCCGGACGGTGACTTGCGCCTTCAGGTTGGTCCGACATTCCGATGTCCTCCTCCGCCCAGTGTTCGATGACCATCTTACAGTGCTAGTGTTCGCTTCCGGTTGAACACTCATGGAAGGGTGGTTTTGCATATGCGTGCGGTCGAGTTCCAGGAGTACGGCGGTCCCGAGGTGCTGCGGATCGTGGAGACTGCGGCGCCCGAGCCGGGCCCTGGCCAGGTGGCCATCGAGGCGGTCTGGGCGGGGGTGAACTTCGCGGACGTGAAAGCGCGCGCCGAGGGGTACCGGGTGGCGTCGCTGCCCTACCGGCCGGGCCTGGAGGTCTCCGGGCGCATCCGATCGGTCGGGGAGGGCGTCGAGGGTCTGCGGGCGGGGCAGGAGGTCGCCGCGCTCGTCGACGGCGGCGGCTACGCCGAGGTCGTGCTCGCGGAGGCCGCGAGGGTCTTCCCGTTGCCCGACGGGCTGGACCTGCGGACCGCGGCCACCCTGCCGACCGTGCTGCCCACCGCGCACGCCCTGGTCCACGAGGTGGGGCGACTGCGGGCCGGGGAAAGCGTGCTGGTGCACGGCTCGGCGGGAGGCATCGGCACGGCGGTCGGACAACTGGCCCGGGCAGCGGGCGCCGGCGCGGTGTACGGGGTGGCCTCCAGCGACGCCAAGGCCGACTACGCACTCAAGCACGGCTACGACGCGGTGTTCCGGCCCGACACCTTCGACACGGACGTCCGCCGCGCGACCGGCGGCAGGGGCGTCGACCTGGTCCTGGACCCCATAGGCGGCGACACGCTGCGCCGCGGCCTGGAGGCACTGGCCGTCTTCGGGCGCCTGGTGTCCTTCGGCAACGCCAGCGGCGCCGAGCCCTGGCGGACCGGGCAGAGCGAGCTGTACGCACAGGGCCGCTCCGTCGGGGGCTTCTCCGTGCTCGCCCTCGCCCAGTCCGCACCCGACACCCTGCGTGCGCTCACCGAACGCGCCCTGCGCACCGTCAGCGACGGAACGGTCGTCCTTCCCATCACCGCCGAATTCCCCCTCTCGCACGCGGCCGCCGCACACCAACTCATCGGCGGACGCACATCCACCGGCAAGCTGCTGCTGCGCATCACCGATTGAGCGGTCGTCTCCGGTGCCCTCCACGCCACCAAGACGGATCCAGTCGCCCCGACCCGGGTCACCTGACCTCCTCTGCCCGGCCCGGCCTGGACTCGTCGTTCATGCCTTTCAGGCCACGGTTGAGGAACCGGCGCCGCCAGGTGCGGACCGTCTCGGGCGCGATCCCGAGACGGCGCGACACCTCCGCGATGAGTGATCGTCAGCACACTCCAAAACGATCCGCGACCGCAGGGCCAGAGCCTGGGCCGTGGCGCGACGCCGAACCCAGCCTTCCAATACGGCCCGCCGGGCATCAGTCACCGACAACAGCGCAATCTTCGGTCCAGGACGACTCACACCGAACCAACGACAACTCTGACTCAGGTCACTAGCGTCTGTCTGCAGTTGTTGATCAATGGGCGTTCGGGAGGCTGCCGGAGTCGTAGCGGGGGCGATGGCCGTCAGGCAGCAACACCCCACCACACCGCCCACGGTACGAACCCGACCGCGGCCAGGCCGACCGGGGCCAGACGCAGCCAGACCGCCCAGGTTGACGTCAGCCGTTGGCGCCGGAGTGCGGCTGCCGAGGCACCGGCGGACACCACCACGGCGACGGCGAGCGCCTGCACCACCAGCCACGAAGCCGGACGGCTCCACACAACGGGCGCCGCCGCACCGTCCCCCGCCACGAAGACGGCGATCGAACAGGCCACCGTCGCCACGACCGCCAGCAGGCCGAACCCGGCCAACCACCGCACCGGGCGCAGGACTGGGCCCCGGCGCAGGAGGGCACCCACCGGATAGGCGGCGAAGCCGAGGAGCAGCAGCGTCGGGGCCAGCCAGGCGTACCGGGCGTGGCCCGGTATGGGGGTGGTGACGAGTGCCTGCCCGGGTGCGGGGGCGGCGCTCGACGTCGGTGGGTGGCCGGCGGCCACGGCGTGCACCCATGAGGTCATGGTCTGTGCATGGCGCGGGGTCAACTCTCCTAGTTTCTTGCCATGGAAGAGTGGGCCGCCGATCCGGTCGAACCCGTCCGAGGTGCGGTGCCCGTTGTGCGCACCGTCGGCGACGAAGCGGATGACGGCGTGCCGGTTGCCCGCCCGGGCCAGGGCCTCGCGGAAGATCTGTGCGCTCTCCTGGGGCGGCACCTGGGTGTCGTGATCGCCCCACAGTGCCAGCACCGGCGTTCGGTGGAGCTGCTCCAGGACCGGTAGGGGGTCGTAGCCGGCCGCGGGGAAGAGACCGGTCGAACCCATGAATTGGGCGGCCGGGCCGGAAATGGTGCGACGGAACGGTCCGCCCACCCCCCGGTGGTGCAGATGCGTGGAGAGGTTCCAGGTCTCGGTACGCAGCGGGTCGTAGCCGGACCCGCCGATGGTGACGATGAACGCGACGTCGGTCGAGCGTGCTGCGGCCAGCGGCGCGACCCAGCCCCCCTCGCTGAACCCCCACAGTCCGACCTGGTGTGGATTCACCCCACTCCTGGACTGCAACAACCGCACTCCGGCAAGCGCGTCGTCGGCGAGCAGACCGAAGTCTCGATGGAGCAGGGAGTAGCCGACGGTCCGCTTGTCGAAGTCGAGCGTGGTGATCCCGGCCCGGGCGAACGCCTCGGCCTCCTGCCGGTACTCCTCTCGGGGCCCGGAGCCCGAGCCGCCGACGAGGACGATGCCAGGCTCCGGACCGGATGCTCCGTCCTTGCTGAGGACAGTGCCGTGCAGAACGAGCCCACCGCCGCCCCGGAACGTGACCTCCTGGCGGACCAGCCCGTCCCCGCGGGCGTACGCCACTGGCGCGGCCAGCAGGAGGAGGGTGGTGGCCAATGCCCCGGATAACGTGGCCAGTACGGCGCGTATCAGTGATGCGGACGTAGCCGAGAGCAACACGGCGTGCGTCCCCCTTCGTTGTCGGTCGGACCGCGCGGTCAGTCGGTCTCGGGAATTCCGAGCAGCCGGACGAGCACGGTTCGCGCCTCGGGCGCATTCCCTCGTTCCGGGGTCGAGTACCGGTAGAGGAGCGCGATGTACTCCTCGAAAAATGCGCGGAGTTGGTCGGGATCGACCCGGAGCGTGGCGCGCGAGAAGAGCGCCGCGTCGGCCCAGGGGCCCAGCGTGTCGCGCGCCTCCTCGAACCGCCGAGCAGAGTCGATCAGTTCGGCGAAGTTGAGTCGATGCATCTCGGTCAGCGCCTCGCGCATCTGCGGCGTCTGTCGGCTGTACGGCGGGAATCGCCGGTCCCCCGGCACTGCCCGCCACCACCGCTCCCGCCCCTTCGCCAGCTCCGGGACCTCCTCGACGAAGCCGTGCTTGGCCAGCTGCCGCAAGTGGTAGCTGACCAGCCCCGTACTTTCGCCCAACTCGCGTGCCAACGCGGCAGAGTTGGCCGGCCCCTGGCGCAGGCATTGCTCGATCTTCTGCCGCATCGGGTGCGCGAAGGCGCGCAGTGCCTCGACATCGGTGATCTCTTGGGCGGGTGGTTGATCGACCATGTGAGAAGACTACGAGTTGCAAAGGCTGCTTGCAAGGAGTCTTTGCAACTCTCGCGGCGGGCCCGCACCTACCGCTGCTGGTGGCTCATCGCCGTTGAACTCGCCGCGGCAGGCAGGTGGGCGGCGGCCCAGTCCTAGAACCGGTCACCCTTGGCTCCGCACCCGCCGGCAGAAGCTGCCACGCCTCGGGCGGAGCCTGGGCAATGAGGTGGTCGAAGCGCGAGCCGTAGACCTGCTGCGGTTTGGGGACGCCGGGTAAGGAGCGCGGGCGGGGCTGTTCGGGCCTTTCTGGATTCTGCCGGGACCCGCAGATTCCGTCCTGGACTCGGCATCGGTAGCGCCGACAGGGCGTGGGACGAACCGGCGAGTTCGGAGACCACCATGCCGAAGAAGCAGTCGACCACGAGCAAGAAGGCCCGCAGGGGCGCCCTGCAGGGCGCGAAGTTCACCACCGCCCCTCGCGAGCACAGCCAGGCCGCTCAAGGCGCGGAGATGCCCCAGGCGCAGTGCGCCAACTCTCGTGAGTCGCCCGCCGCTTTCAGCGAGGCGATCTGAGACTCCAGGTATCCCGCTCACCGGCCGAGGGCCTCGCTCGTCACGGGTCCCATGTCACGAGCCCGATCGGTGACCACTGAGAGGAAGCTCAGTGGGCCCGGTAGCGGGTGGCGAGTGCGTGGAACGCCTGCTTCGGTTCCCAGGGCATGTCGGGGTAGGCACGCTTGTCGGCGGGATAGCCGCTGTGCTCGTCCAGGACTTTGACGATGCCGTAGGAGGCGAGGTCCTCGTCCGGTCCGGATGTCCGGTGGGGTGTGCTGAAACCGGCGAAGCTGAACCAGAAGACGGAATCGACGCCCTCCTCCTCGAAGACGGTCATGAGATCGTCGAGGTAGCGGACCTGCTCGCCCTCGTCGCGCACCAGGCCGGGTTTGAGGGTGACGCCGTCGGCCTCCCTCGCCATGTACCAGCCGGCGCCGCCGTGCTCTCCCGCTCCCCGGTAGGTGCAGCAGCCGGCCTCCATGATGGCGACGGGCTTGCCGTGGCCGCATTCCTTGCGCAGGTCGGTGCGGTAGGTGGCCGCATTGCGCAGGCTACGGAAGGCGTCCAGGCCGACGATGTCGAACGGGGCCCAGTCCACGCCGTCCAGAGGGCAGGAGGCGTAGCTCACGCGGCCGCCGAAGAGGGGCCGCACGGCGTCGACGACCTCCCCCAGGAAGGCGTTGACCTTGCCGGGGATGCCTTGGAGCGCGGCCTCGCGGCCGGGGCCCGCCAGGACCGGAATGCGCTCGTTCAGTGTGTCCCCGGGCAGGTATCCGCGGGCGAACACGCTGAGTTCGCAGCCGGTGACGAGGACGACCTCGGCGCCGTCGCGCCGCAGTCGCTCCGCCCGCTCGGCGCAGTCGGTGAACAGCGGCAGCATCTCGGCGTTCGACAGCTCACAGGGGAACGGCGAGAACCAGACCTCCAGGCCCGCCTCCGCCGCGTACCGCGCCGTAGTCTCGATACGGTCCGGATCGCCCCCGGTGATACGGACAGCGGTGCAGTGCAGGTCCTCCGCGAGAACACGTATGTCCCGTTCGACGTCCCGAACGTCGAAGACGGGGCGCGACGTGTCGCCGTTGGGAAAGGTGCCGGTGTCGTAATGGATGCCCTTGCCGCGCAACATGACGAATGCCTCCGGTGAGGTGACTGTGTTTGCCGTACGGCGTCATCATCCAAGTTGCCGCTGCGTCAGCTTCAAGGCCGCACCGCGGTCGGCCGGTCGCCGAGCTGAGGAGCCGACTGAGGCGGTCGGGGCAGCCAAGCGCCTCTCCAGAAGCCTTTTTGCGTGTCTCACCCGGCCTGCTCCCCCTGGCCACGGCAGCCTCCGGACCAGCCCTGGTTCCCACCCAGTTACCGAGTTACCGAGTTACCGACAGAACTTCTGGAAGCGCGCTGAGGAGCTGTCCGGCCGATCATGTGTGGAGCCAGATGACGAGGGCTTCCGCGAGCCGCCGGCCGCGGGCAAGCCCTCCCGCACGCGGGCGGCCTGACGGTCCGTCACCTCCGGGATCATGTGCCGGATGCCGTGCCTGTGGGGGTGGTCGTGGCACGGTCCGTTGCTGTTGGCCGTCGGCGGCCAGGTTGCCGAGCGTCTGCTGTAGGTGTCGGCGGCCAGGCTGCCGAGCGTCTGCTGTAGGTGTCGGCGGCCAGGCTGCCGGGCGTCTTTCGGGGTCGGCCGGCTCGGGACGTGGGACGCGGATCTTCTCCAGTACGAGCTCGAACTGGCTGCAGTCCACCCGATGTCCGAGCCGGCGACCCAGGCCGGCGCTAGCCACATGACCGGGCGAACGGGCCCGGTACGGGCCACCCAGGGCAACCCAGACGTGTCGCGCGCCGGCCCCGGCGCCGGCCGCGGCGCGCCGGCGTCCCCGGCTCAGGGCGCGGTGGCTTCCCAGGCTGCCTTGATCATCCGGAAGACCTCGTCCACCGTGGCCCCGGGATCGTCCGCCCGGCAGGCCAGCGCATAGGCGTCGATGACGAACCGCGCGGTCGCCCGGCAGGCCGTCGCACTCCGGGACAGGTGGGGATCGGCGGCCAGCGCCGCTGCCAGCGCCTGCGCGTGACGCAGACTCATCGACTCCTCGTATTCCCGCAGAGCGGGCGATCCCTCGATCATGCGTCGGACGGGGGCGCTGCCCTCCGCCGTGCAGTGCCGCACCAGGGCCTGGACCTCGCGGTGCAGCGCCGGGATGAGCGGCTCGTGCGGAGGCCGGTCGGTTACCGCCCTCGTGAGGCGCTGCTCGAAGTCCTGGTCGCGCTCGAACACCAGGGCCTCCTTTGAGGCGAAGTGGGCGAAGACGGTAGTGACGGCGACGTCGGCCTCAGCCGCCACGTCACGGATGCCCACGGCGTCATACCCGCGCTCCAGGAAGAGCCGCAGTGCGGTGTCAGCGATCTTCTGACGGGTCGCAGCCTTCTTGCGTTCGCGGCGTCCGGACGGCTCGGTCATACCCTGACACTACCAGGTATGAATTCCTAACCGTTGTGAATTCCTAACGGTTAGGTCTAACGTCGTCCGCATGAGGAAAATTTGCTTCGCCGAGTTCGGCGGTCCCGAGGTCCTACAACTGGTGGAAGCCGAGGAGCCCCACGCGAGCCCCGGTCGGATACGCATCGCCGTACGGGCGGCGGGCGTCAACCCCGTCGACTGGCGGATCCGGGAGGGCCAGGTCCTGGGAGCCCATCCGGTCGAGCTGCCCGCCGGGGTCGGACTGGACGCCGCCGGGGTGGTGGATGAGGTCGGCGAGGGCGTTGAGGGGGTCGAGGTCGGCGACCGCGTGTTCGGCGAAGGCGCCGACACGTACGCCGAATTCGCCGTGCTGTCGGCCTGGGCCCGGATGCCCGAGGGGCTGGCCTTCGAGGAGGCGGCCGGGTACCCGTCGGTGGTGGAGACCGCGCTGCGCATCATCCGCGAGGTCGGCGTGCGACCCGGGCAGACGCTGCTGGTCAGCGGCGCGTCCGGCGGCGTCGGGTCGGCGGTGTTGCAGATCGCCCGCGAGCGCGGCATCACGGTGATCGGCACGGCCGGGGCCGCGAACCAGGACTACCTGCGCGGCCTGGGCGCCCTCGCCACGACCTACGACGAGGGCTGGGTCGAACGGGTGCGGCACCTGGGCCGGGTCGACGCCGCCCTCGACCTGGCCGGCTCGGGCGTGATCCCCGAACTCGTCGAGCTGACCGGGGACCCGCGCAAGGTCGTCTCCATCGCCGACCTCGGTGCGCCGCAACTGGGCGTCCACTTCTCCGGCGTGGCCGGGAGTATGCCGGACGCGCTCGCCGAGGCCGTCGACCTCATCTCGCGGGGCAAGCTCCACATCCCCGTCGAGAAGTCGTACCCACTCACCGAGGCAGCCGCGGCGCACACCGACAGCCGCACCGGCCACACCCGGGGGCGCCGGGTCCTGGTCATCTGAGCCGCGGTCCGCCCGGCGTCCCGCGCCGAACGGCCGGTCGCTGGCGGCTGGTGGCTGGTGGCTGGTGGCTGGTGGCTGGTGAAGTGGCGTCGGACGAAACCGGGGCGATTTACGCCTCGTACCCACCACCAGGGCGACCGCGGCGCCCTCCGCCGAGATCGCTTCAGGCCGTCGGCGTTTTCCGGACGGGCCGGTCGCCGCCCGGTGCGGAGACGGCTAGGACTGTCGCCTGTCTCGCTCGTGGGTCCGGGCATGGGACGAGGTGATCTCACGGATACGGATGAGGAGTGGGAAAGGCTGAGGCCGTTCCCACCAGTCAGCAACGGGCGTTGTGGCGGATGGCGGGACCACCGGCAGAGCATCGACGGGGTTCTGCACCGGGCACGGCTTCCTCAACGAAAGGCGCCATGAACAGACATGGACACCTCCTCCTCGAAGCCGGGTGTTCTACATGGGCAGCCACTCGATCGCGGGTGACTCAGCGGGCCCTGTCGAACTCGCGCACTATCTGTGGCAGAGCCTTGAGGACCGTCGTACTGTGGTGCAACTCGCCCACATCACTGAGCTGTTGGTCAGCCCCGTGAGCCGTCAGCTGGCGCTGGCAGTGCAGAGAGTTCGCAAAGGAGACGTCCTTGTCGCCCCTGGCGTGAAAGAGATGCACTCGGGCGTCGGGCCGCCAGTCACATGTGGTGTCCATTTCCTCGAGTTTGCGTCGCAGATCTCCCGCGGGGTGGCGCACCCTCTGAAGGAATTCTGCGGTGAACAGTTGCTTCGAGGTCTTGGGCAGCGCGGCCGCGAGCTCCGACGCCTTGTGGTCGCCGTCGAACAGCGTCTGTACGGTCTTGTCGTAAGGGGCTCGGAACGCCTGGTTCGGGGCGCCGTAGAGGCGATACATCCGGTTCCACGCGGTCGCGAAGTAGGCGAGGTAGAGCGAGGACCGTTCGCCCCTGTCGTCTGCCGCGGCGGCCTCGAAACCGCTCAGGTCGAACGGGCCGGCGACCGGGGCGAGGACACCCGGACGGAAATACGGATCGACGCCCTGCTGCAGAGCCTTCCCGACCAGCATCGTGGCGGGGCCGCCCTGGGAGAACCCGCTGATGAGTACGCGCCGGTCAAGACCGCGACCCTGCCTGCGGGCGAAGGTGCGTGTCGCCCGCAAGGCGTCCACCGAAGCGGTAACGGTCGCCTTCGGATTCCCGTACGGATGGATTCCGGGGCCTTTTCCCAGGCCAAGGTAGTCCGGGGCAGATACCGCGCGCCCGGTCGAGGCGAACAGCAGCGCCGTGGCCCGGTCGGGCGCTTCGTCGTTCACCGAGGCCACCTCTCCTCGGTACACCTCGGTGCCGTGCAGCCAGGACACGACCCGAAGGGCGCGTTCGTCGTTCTTCGGCATCGCGACCAACTCGCTGGCCATGGTGGGTTTTCCCTGGAAATCGACGGTGCGATACACGATCCGGTGAGCTCGCACGCCGTAGCGGACCTGGGTTGCATCGATACCCGCCTTGGCCAGGCGGACTGCGACCTCCTTGGCGTCCAGGTCCGCCACCGGGGTCACGGAGACCACCGAACCGCGCGATGCGGAATGCTGGTGAGCGGGCGAGGAGGAGCGCTGGCTGTCGTCGTCGCACCCGGCCGCCGCCAGTACGGTCACGGCACACACCAGGGCGAGGGCGGCGCGCTTGGCGGATCTTCCGTCGAACCGGGAAATGTTCATAGCTGGACTCTGCCGTTCCCGGCACACTCGGCGCATTGCGGCCAACACCCCACTCAGCAGGGGGTTTTCCCTACCCGCGTGGCTATCCCTGACAACTGGTTCATGGCCTGGTACCCGGGCAAAGCCAACGATGCGGGCACGGAGCCAGCCAACTGCAGCGGGCGGAACAGCGTGAGGTTCGTGCTGTTTCTTCTTCCTTGAGACGTCCGCGCGCCGTCCTCCGCGGCCGGCGATGGGCCGACGGCCCTGGATGTCGATGGCGTCCAGGCTGAGCTCGATGCCCAAACCCATCACCGACTCTCACCATCACCGACCCCAGCCGAGAGGTTGTGACAGCATGTGCCCGCCATGGCGCCTTGACCTCAAGTGCAGTTGAGGTAAGAAAATGCGCTCTATGAGTCAAGACAGCAAACCAGCCGGTGACGCATCGGTCACCTTCATCAACGTCATCGAGGTGCCTGCCGAGCAGGTCGACATGTTCATCGCTCAATGGCGTGAGCGCGCGAAAATCATGAGCACTGCGCCTGGATTCCGTGATTCACGGCTGCACCGGGCCGTGACGTCGAAGGCGCGCTTCCAACTGGTCAACGTAGCTCACTGGGACAACCACCAGGCGTGGGAGGCAGCCATGTCCAACCCCGAATTCCAAGCCCGGATGCGCGCCCTCGAAGACGACCGAAGCGTGGAGGTATCGGCAAACCCAGCCCTGTACGAGGTTGTCGCCAGTTACCACGAGGAGACGCGGATGTAGCGCTTGGGGCGCATGCAGCCCCGGGCTCAAGGACCTCCGCAAGTCCGGGGCCGTCCAAAGCAGGACCGCCCACGCTGGTCACGCTCCCGGTGCCACGGTCAGATCCGAGCCCGCCACTGCCAACGCCGAGGCCGCACATACGGTTGCTGCACCAAGAGCCCATGGGCTGCCCCTTCATGAGATGCATCGCGGGTTGGTCCGGCCCAGACTCGACCGTATGAGTTCTCGACGACGAGCCAGAACGGGTAAGGGCGATGCGATCCCCGCTGACTACGACAGCGATCCCGGGCGCTTCGCCGCTAATCAGGCAGCCACGCGGCGCTTTGCGGTACAAGGTGACGTCCATCCCGTAGTCGCCCGTCGCCTTGCCGCCGAGGGTGCAAATCGCGATGGATGAGCCCGGCATCGTGGATGTCGCCCAGCGCCCGACACAACCCGGAGGCCAAACCGCGCACCGAGCGCTCGGGCAACGGCCCGTGCTGCTCCGCCACCACCTGATACAGGGTCGGGCCGGCGACGTACGCCGTGGCCACCCACGGCAATGCCGCCTCCGGGCCGCCGTCCAGCACGGCGGCCGTCCACTCCCCGCCGACCTGCTGGGCCACGGCGGTCTCCTTGGCGAACCGGCGCCGGAAGTCCGCAGCCGCCGCAAGTTCGGCGCGGATGGTCTTCACCGCCACCATCCGGCCACGCGGCGACCGGGCCAGGTAGACCACGCCCATGCCGCCTTCCCCCAGCCTGCCGATGAGCCGGTAGTCAGCGATCCGGTCGGGGTCCTGTTCTTGCAGAGGCTGCACGGCCGGTGGCTCCCTCCCCTTGAACATCACCGCGGCGGGCCAAGGCTGGTCGGAGCAGTTCAGCACTGGCAGCAGAAAGGCGCGATTGGACCTTCGTCGGCGCTGACGACATCCAAGAGAAATGACGGCAGTGCCGCGTCGCGACAAAGGGCGGCGGCCCCGTGACGAGGGGGCCGCCTTGGGTGCGGCGGTTCGGCTCAGGCGGCGTGGCGGGTCTTGCGGCGGCGTACTGCGAGGGCGGTGCCGCCACCGGCGGCGATCAGTGCGACGGCCAGGCCGGCAATCGCCGCGGTGTTGTCGTTCGTGCCGGTCTCGGCGAGGTCGGAGCCCTTGGCCGCGGTCAACGGGGCGCTGTTGGTCTTCATGGTCTTGTTGATCCAGCCCGCGTAGGCGGGCGCGCTGGTGTAGAGGCCAGGGCCCTGCGAGCACGGCACGTTCGGGGCGCCGGGCCCGGAGGTGACGCCGATCAGTTCCCAGCGGCCGTTCCGGCCCTTTTGGACCTGCGGTCCGCCGGAGTCCCCGTGGCACGCCATGGCCTTGGGCACGGTGGTGATCGTGCACAGCCGGGTCCGGTCCGCGTAGCCGGGCGCGCACTCGGACTCGGTGCCCCTGCGGGTGTTCAGCTCCTGCAGTCGGTCCGGGAACTTGAACTCGGTGTCGACGGTGGTGCCGAAGCCCAGGAGCCGGGTCGGTGTGCCGGGCGGCCCTGCCTGCTCGGCGATCTTGATGGGCTTCTGGGCGACCGGGCGGTCCAGGCGTATCAGCGCGATGTCGTTCTTGTTGGCGACCTTGTTGTCGCCGTTCACGTAGCCGGGGTGGACGAAGGTCCGGTCGATCTTCCGGACGGTGCCACCGGACTTGCGGTGGTCGCTGCCGACCCGCACGATGCCGTCCAGCTTGAGCCCCTCGACCTTTATGCAGTGGGCCGCCGTCAGCACCCACTGCGGATCGATCAGGGACGCCCCGCAGTTCCCATCGATCAGACCCTGGTCCGGGGCCGACGACGGGATGACGGCCATGAACGGGTACCTCTCGGTGGAGTCCGACCCGTTGACGATGGCTCCTGCGCTGCCGGCCATGACGGTGACGCAGGCCGCAGCGGCGAGAGCGCCGACGGCAGCGGTGCGGGCGGTACGGGGGCGCAGTGGCTTGAAGCTGAACACAGAGGGTCCCTTTTTTCCTCGATGGATCCGTAGGCATGCAGCCTCGTTGTTCGATGCCTGCCGGACCATCCGGGCAACGGGTCGGTCGATGGTGGGGCTAGCCCCCCTCTGTACTGGGAAAACTCGGGGCCCGGGGTATGGCTGCCCGATAAAGGACTTCACGACGAAGGACTCCACGACGAAAGACTTCCCCACGGAGGACTTCACGACGGAGCACTTCACAGAGCGCCGGAGAAGACCCCCGGAGAGAGTCACCGAGCGGGGAGCCAGGGCGCAGACGTAGGTCCTCATCGCGCTCATGCAGGCCGTACTGGAGAGCCAGCCACGACGCGGAACGGCCCGAAGCGGCGAATGCCCCGCCGGCGGCTGGACAAAAAAGGCGAATCGGCGCGTGAGGTCAGCGCGCGCCTTCGCATCTGAAGAGGTGCAATGACCGGGAAAGGAAGCCTGCCAACTTCCGCCAACTCCCGTGAACTCCCTTGAATGCCTGGGAACTTGACCCACCCGCCAGTAGCATCCGGCCGGCCAGTAGCACGCCGCCCAGCAGCCATCCTCGAAAGGGGCTCCTGCATGCGCTTGGCCTCCCGCGTCGCGCCCACCGTCCTCGCCGTGGCCGCCCTCCTGCTCGGCGTCCTCCCCGCGCAGGCCCAGGCTCACCCGGACCGCACCCCCGACCGCGCCTCCGACCGCGCCCCCGACCGGGTCACGGTCGGTGACCGCACCTTCATCGCCGACGGCCAGGGCCGCGCGCTCCAGTGGCGCGGCTTCAACCTCGCCGACAAGAGCAGCCGAGGCACCCACGCGTTCGCCGACATCCACGAGAGCGACCTCAAAGACATGGCCGCCCGGGGCTTCAACCTCGCGCGCCTCGCGTTCTTCTGGGACGACCTCGAACCCACCCCCGGGCACTACGACCGCGGCTACCTCACCAAGATGCGCCGCATCCTCGACTGGGCCAACCGCTACCACATCAAGGTCATCCTCGACGCCCACCAGGACGTATACGGACCCCACTTCGGCTCCCGCGGCATCCCCGACTGGGCCACCCGCGACGAGGGGTTGCCGTTCACGCCGATACCGGACGACTGGTTCTCCGAGTACTTCGAGCCATCCGTACAGACCGCCTTTGACCACCTGTACAAGGACGCCGACTTCCGCGCCGCGCACGCTCGCATGTGGATGACGGTCGCCTCCGCCCTGGGCAGGCACCCGGCGCTGCTCGGCTACGACCTGATGAATGAGCCGTTCGCGAAGTTCCTCGAAGGCGAGGACCTCCCCGCCGCCGCGGCCCGCTTCGAGGCCACCGAACTCACCGAGCTGTGGAACCGCCTTGCCCGGGCGATCCGCCTGGTCGACCACAGGTCGTGGATATTCGTCGAACCAACCGTCATCGTCGGTGTCGGCGTCCCGACCCGGATGGGCCACATCGACGACCCGCACGCCGGCTACGCGCCGCACTTCTACGAGACCGCGATGGAAACCGGCGCCGACTACGACCCAGGCGGCACCTTCATCCCCGCCTACGAGGCCGCCATCAGCGACTACCCGACCCGTCACCGCATGCCGGTGATCGTCGGGGAGTGGGGCGGCAACCCCTACCTTCCCCACGCAAGCCAGTTCGTCACCGACATGACGGCCTCCCTGGACTGCTTCTCCAGTGGCTGGACGTGGTGGCAGTGGTGCAGAGGCGGCGGCTACTGCTTCCTCGACCATACGGGCGCCGCGAAGCCCAACGCCCAACTGCTCGTCCAGCCGTACGCGCAGGCCGTCGCGGGCGACCCGCTCACGTTCGCGTACGACCCGGCCACCCGCACCTACACGCTCACCTTCCGCACCCGCGACCACGCAAAGGGACCCACCCGGATCACCGTACCCAGGGACACCTACCCACGCGGCTACCGCGTCGAAATCCAAGGCAACAACGCCCGTTGGGGCCACCACGGCCAGACCGTCACCGTGAGCACCCGCGGCAGGACCGCAGCCACCTACAGGGTCACGATCAGCCCGAGGTAGCCCACCCACCTCACACGGCCAAGTGCGCCGGCAAGGAAGCCCGATCACCGCCCGCGACAGGTCCAGACAGTCGGTGTCCCGCAGCTCGTCCAGCAGCACCTCGTGCAGTCGCTGCCACACACCGGCGTTGGTCCAGTGCCGCAGCCGCCGACCATCGGAGGGCGATGGCAGCAACGGCTCGATTCTCACCCACAACTCATCGCCGACCAGCCACGGTGAGGGTTCCCCCTGCCCAAACCCAACCAACCGACGCATCCGTCCAGACGACACGGCTACCAGCGTTGCGTTATGAGCACTTATGCACCACTTCAGTGGCTTAAGCGTGGAACCTTTTCACAGTGCGAGTGCTCCTACATGAGGCGCAGGTGTGCACACGCATGTCTGCCAGCGCCCTCACGCACACCATGTGTCACGCACACCATGCGTCATGCATGACCTGACCATGACGAACGTCAACCTCTGCCGCCCAGGCGGCACTTGGGATACGAGAGGTCTGCTGGATGAAGATTCGCCGCGCCCTGACGGCCGCCGCAGCGGCTGCCGTGTTAGCGCCCGCCGCCGTACTGACCGCGCCCGCCGCCGCGTTCGCAACGGAGCCGGTGTCCGAGGCCGGTCCTCGCACGCCCGCCTCTCCCCACTCCCCCGATGCCGCAACGCCGGCGGACCGGCCAGCGGCTTCCGCAACGAGCGACGGCGGAACAGGCAACCCGCACGACCCGCGGCACCCGGGCGAAGCCGCTGCCGGTGACCCGGCTTCCCTGGGGCGCGACGGGGCCGCCCGTCCCGCCCCAGGGAAGCCGCCGAAGCCCGCCGGGACCGCCGATGGGACCACTGAGGGGACCACCGGCGGGGGTGGTGCCACCGGTGGAGGCAAGGACGCCGGTGATTCCGGTGGTGCGGGTCAGTCCTGCGCGTTCGAGTCCGACCAGTTGCACGTGGCCGTCCACGGGCTGCCGCCCCAGCTGACTGCGGGCGGTGCCTGGACCCCCTTCTCCATGACGCTCACCAACACCACCGGCAAGCCCCTGGGAGAGGTCCAGCCCTTCCTGCTCGTGTCCTCCGCCGAAGATGTCGATCGGCCGTACTGGGAGCTGGAGACCGAGTACCGCGATGCCAAGACGGGGCGGTGGAAGACCTTCCATGACGCGACGCCCGACGACCTGTTCGGCTTCTTCGCCGTCGGTCCTCGCAGCACCATCACGCTCCAACTGCGCACCCGGGTGGTCAAGGACGCCAAGCCCGGCGCCGGGTACGCGCTCGCCGCCGGCGACTACCGCAACCGCGACGGTTCCTGCGGTTCGGCCAAGGAAGCCTGGTACGACTTCACCATCCTCCCCGCGAGCGCGAAGCCGACGCATCCCCCGACCACCAAGCCGGGTGGGCCTGGCAAGCCGGGTGGCACGGCCGAGCCCAGCCAGAGCGCCGCGTCCGGCGGTGGTACGGGTGGCTCAGATTCCACCGGTGGCCCCAGCCCGCAGGGCGGCGCCCACCTCGCCGAGACCGGCGCCTCGTCCGCGCTCCCGGCCATCGTTCTCGCCGGCGGAGCCGCGATGGTGGTCGGTGCGGGTGCGGTCATCGGCGTGCGCCGTCGAAAGGGCGTGGCCGGTCCGGGCGCCACGGACGTCACCGCGTAAGCCCCACCATTTCCCTAAAGAACCTGATAACCCAAGGATCCACGGCCCCAGAGCTCAATGACACTGGAAACGAGGGCTCCCAGGGTCCGAAGAACCGGGAAAGAGATCTGCATGAAACTGCGCCGCGCCCTGTCGGTCTCCGCCGCGACGGCCGCCCTGCTCCCCCTGGCGGTGGCCGCCGCGCCCGCCTCCCAGGCGGCCCCTGCCGCGGAAATCCCCACGTGCTACGACCTCGACACCGCCTACGGGCAGTACCACAACAACACCTTCGTGGGCCGCTCGTTCGGCATACCCAAGTCGATCACTCTCGGCACTCACTGGACGACCTACACCGCCACCCTCACCAACGCCTCGGCGAAGGAGCTGAAGTCCTTCGAACTCAGCGCCAAGCTGGGCAGTTATGTCTACAACGCGGGCGAGCGCGACCTGAGCCCGTACGGCGATCTGCAGTACTGGGACACCTCGCAGCGCGCCTGGAAGACGCTGCGCCAGCCCGGCGGCAACGCCCGCGGCACCATCCCCGGCCCGAAGACGCTGAAGCCCCGCGAGTCCGTCCATGTGCAGTTGCGGTTCAGGGTGAGTAAAGACCTGCCCCTGGACCAGACGTACGACGCGTTCACCGGCCTCACCGGCACCTTCGTCGACCGCTACCGCGACATGGACTGCACGGCCCACGGCGACGCCGGCGGCGGCTTCTACCCCCGCAAGGGCTGAAGCCCGCGGGGAGGGCTGCCGCCGTCGCGCCCAGACGGCGGCAGTCCCCCAAGGACCGTCCCGTAACTCCTGGTCGCAGGTGAGAGGGACTTGCCGTGGCGGGTGTGATCACGTAGTTGGCGTCGTCGCGGAGACCCCGCCGGCCGACTTCTGGCCGCGCTGCTTGCGGCCCGCCTTACAAGGGCAGCCAACTGGGCCACCCCACGGGCGTGCCGCCTGGTTCGCACATGCTGTCCGGGTGGCCGGGCGACACGTACCACACTGCCAGCTCCGGCCAGAGCAGCATCGCACTGGCAAGGATCGTCAACAGCAGTGGCAGCAAGAGGCGTCGGCGACCCGTTATCTTGCGCATCACCGCCCACAGCACGGTGGACACGGTCGCCACGCCGATCGACGCAACCACCCATGCAACGAGTTGGTAGGAGCCGTTGGTGCCGATGTCGCAGTTCGCCCAGGTACTGATCAACACCAACGAGGCCATGCATCCGGACCCCAGAAAGACCACCCACCCGATCAGCCAGGCGGCCGCGCTGTACTCGGCCTTCTTTCCCACGGGGAAGCGCCGCTCCGTTGTCTCCATGCGTGTGCCTTCCGCCGGGATTGGTGCGTCACCGAGTAACGCCCGCTACGACCGCGTAGCCCTCCCGCATTCGTCCCCAGCGGACTCGCCCCGACCGACCGGCACGCTGCGGTCGTACGGGTCGATCTCCGTGCCGGCCTCGTCCGCCTGGCGATCCGTGCCGAAGGGAGGGGTGAAGTAGCCCGTCGGGGCGCCGCAGCCGCCGTTGGTCATGTCGTACTTGTACGAGACGATCGAGAACGTGCCTGGCTCGGTGATCACCTTGTCGGGGTTGTCCCAGCTCAGGACCAGCTCGCGCCGGACGATCGTGCGCACGATCTCGTCGTCGCCCTCGTCCGCGCGGGTGACCGGGTAGACGAAGGTGACGTCGGCGGTCACCTGGAGCGCGCCGCGCTTGCCCTCCCGGTAGGTGAGCCGGCCACGGGTCTTCACGACGTCGCCGACCAGGTGGGTGCGGGCGGGCTGGAAGCGGCTGAAGAGGAGGAGGGGGTCGTTCTTCTCGCTCGGCTTTCGGAAAGCGGTTTTCAGAAGGTCTTGGACGTCCTTCTGGTGCGGGTTGATCAGTGCAATCGCCTTCTCGGGGCGCTCGCCCCGCAGCACCCCGCGGTCCAGGCCGGACGCGACGAGGAAGTCCCGGCTGCGGGCGAGGGCCCGCTCGACCTCGGCGGCGCTCATCCAGCCGACCGGCCCGGCCTTCGGCACGGTGATCCCGGCCGCTCCGCTCGCCCAGTTCGCCGCCGGCGAGCCGCGGAACGGCTCGTCCCTGGTGGGGCGTTGGGCCGCCTGCACCGGGGGCGCCTGGGTCGGGCGGGCGGTCTCGGCCGCCAGCGGTGAGGAGTCAGCGCCGGCGAACAGGTCCACTACCCGCCCCGGCGCGAGCGCCACCACCAACAGCACCAGCAAGGCCAGCAACCCAGCCGCGTACCAGCCCGTGCGCCGCTTGGGCCGCGCGGGCGTGTGACTGCGCCAGCCCTCCGGGCCACGGACGGGCTCCGCGCCCAGCCGCCTGGCCACATCACGGGCCCGAGCCGACGGCTCCTTGGGCGCGTCGGCGGCCCCGGCCATCGACTCGCGCAGAAACCGCTCCCACTCCTCGTCGGATCTGGACGAGCCGTCCGGCTCCGTACCCGCACCCATTCCCAACCCCCTGGCAACCAGTAGACCGCGGCCCACTCCCCTGGGACGCGTCCGCATAATGACACAGAGCGAGAAGAGGGCAGGTCCGGGGCGGGCATTTGGGGTTGAGGCCGTGAAGTGGAGTGAGGTGGACTACCTCGACTGTCTGCGGTCCGAGCGGCGCGGCTACGCGTGGGTGATGCAGCACCATGGTGGGCTCACGCAGGCGCAGGCGCGGGAAGCTGCCCTGGAGCGGTACCCGTACGAGCCGGACGACGCCCCGTACCGTGGGCTCTTGTTTCACGATGAGGCGTGGCACTGGGCGATGCTGGCGCTTCACGGTGATCGGTACGTGGTGGAACACCCCGAACTGGCCCACCCGTCACCTGAGTACCTGGCCCTTGAGTGAGCGTCGTGCTCCAGGGCACGTTCCACTTCTCAGGCTGTGTCCATCCCCGCCCCTCGCGTCCTGCCTGGGAAGTGACAGCGCCACACTTCGTGCACCACAGTCCTCCGGCCACCTGGCAGTTGTCGCTGAGCGCGGGGGTGACGACCTCGAAGTCATCCCGAGGGAGCGCCTCGGACTCGCCCTCAGCGGCAGTCTCGGCGCCCCGCCGAGGACGCAATGGGCGTGGCCAACTCAAGCCCGTTCTCGGCGGACCTTGCCCAGTCTCGCGGCCTCGGACGACCTGGTGCGTAGTACTGGCAGGGCCAGCCATGCCCTTGGTGACCGGCGGGGTGAAGCGCAGACTTGAGGCATGGGCAATAACGACTTGGGCGACTTCCTGCGCGCCCGCCGTGCTGGACTCACGCCGGATGAGGTCGGTCTGCCGGTCGAGTTCGGCGCCGGTCGCCGGGTCGCCGGTCTGCGGCGCGGTGAGGTCGCGCAGCTGGCCGGGGTGAGTACCGAGTACTACACCCGTCTGGAACAAGGCCGCGCCCGGCAGCCGTCCGAACAGGTCCTGCATGCCCTCTGCGACGCGCTGCGGTTCGATGACATCGAGCGGCGGCATCTGTTCGCCCTCGCGGGCACCACAGCCGCGCACAAGGACCGGGCCGAGCGCTCGTCACGGCTACGACCAGCGCTGCGACAGGTGCTGGAGTCGATGGATCTGGCTCTGACCTCTGCTTTTGTCAGCGACCGGAACCTCACTGTCGTCGGCGGGAACAGGTTGTGGGCGTTGCTGTTTCCCGATGTGGCCGAGCTGCCGCGCCGGGAGCGCAGCATGGCGCGCTGGACGCTGCTGGATCCGCGTGCTCGCCTGGTGTGGTGCGACTGGGAACGCGTCGCCCGCGACTATGTGCACGGGTTGCGGCTGGCCGCCGCCGCCCAGCCGCGAAACCAGCACATCGCCCACCTGATCGGTGAGCTGATGATGCGCTCACCCGAGTTCCCGGCGTGGTGGTCGGAACACCGCGTCCAGGAACGCAGCACCGGCCTCAAACGCCTCCACCACCCTGTCGTCGGTGACCTGGAATTGCAGTACGAGATCTTCACCTCGGTCGCCGACCCGGGCCAATCGCTCGTCGTCTACTGCGCGCCGTCCGGCTCGCCCTCTCAGGAACGCCTGCGACTGCTGGCCAGTTGGGGCAGCGAACCCGCCACCGCGACCACCCGGGACACCGCCGCCGAGTCCTGACCACCGCCCGAACCGGGCGAGCCAGCACCCACACCACCCAGACACGACCCCGCCATACCCGCGGGGTCGATGCCGCCGTGCCCACGCACGCCCCGCGGCCTGACACGCATCCACGAAAGGACACCCGTAGTGAGCAAGACATTCCTGATCACCGGCGTCAGCACCGGCCTCGGACTGGCCATCGCCCGACGAGCCCTGGCGGCCGGGCACCGGGTCGCGGGCACCGTACGCACCGAGCAGCACGCGGCCGCCTTCCAGGCACTGGACCCCGACCGCGCCCGGGCCTTCCTCCTCGACCTGTCCGACGCGGACCGGATCGAGCCCACGGTGCGGGCCGCCGAAGCGGAACTGGGCCCGATCGAAGTGCTCGTGGCCAACGCCGGCTACGGGCTCGAGGGCACCTTCGAAGAGTCATCGATGGCCGATCTGCGCCGCCAGTTCGAGGTCAACGTCTTCGGCACGGTAGCGACCGTGAAAGCGGTCCTGCCCGGCATGCGCGAGCGGCGCGGCGGCCACATCTTCGTCATCACCTCGATGGGCGGGCACACCACCTTCCCCGGACTGGCCTTCTACGAAGGCAGCAAACACGCCCTGGAAGGCATCACCGACACCCTCGCCCAAGAGGTCACCCAGTTCGGCGTGCGGGTCACCGCCGTAGCTCCCGGCGCGTTCAAAACCGACTGGGCAGGTAGGTCACTGGTCCGCGCACCACGCAGCATCGCCGACTACGACGCACTGTTCGACCCGATCCGGACCCGCCGCCAGGCCCTCGCCGGTCAGGGCATCGGTGACCCCGATCGCGCGGGCGACGCGATCCTCACCCTCCTGGACGCGGAGAAGCCTCCCGTGCATGTCCTGCTCGGCTCGGACGCGCTTCGCCTGGTCGCCGCCGGGCGCCAACGCGTCCAGGACGACTTCGACGCCTGGGAGGAACTCAGCCGCTCCACCGACTCCACCGAAGGCGGAGTAACAGTCGCCTGACACTGGGGTGGGCCAACGTGAGGCCGCGAGCAGCCCCTGGGCGGAGTTACTGCCCGGGGGCTGCTGCGGGTGGTTCTAGCAGCCGAATCCGCCCGAGGATGTCCAGTAGTTGAGGCGTGCCCATGTCTTGTGGCCGACGATGCCGTCGGCTGAGAGTCCCTCACACCTCTGGAAGGTCTTCACCTTGGCTTCGGTACCCCTGCCGAAGGTTCCGTCGACGACGAGGTTTCCGCCCAGGATGGAGTTGTTGAGCTCACATTGAAGCTGCTTCACGACGGTGCCGGTGTCGCCTCGTGACAGCACAGGCTCAGCGCTGGTGTAGTGACAGGCGTAGGAAGATCCGGCATGGGCGATCGGTGTCGCTCCGATGCCCAGCGATACCGTCAGTGCGGCGACGCTCAGGGAGCTTGTCATGAGTTTCCTCAAGTGTGTTTTCCTTTCAGGTTGGATCTTTTGGGGTCTTCGCGAAGCGATCAATGCGATTGAGTCGATCGGTGGATTCGCCAGTCCGTGAAGGCCCCTCTGCACCCGGGGCAGGACTTGCGCTTTCGGGTCTGCCGGGCGGTGCTGGAGTTCGTTCAGCCGCGACCGTCGCACGCCTTGCAGTCGCCGCTTCCTCGGCAGCTGTCGCACTTCCATACACCTCGATAGCCGGAGCCGTCACAGGTGGTGCACTTTCCATTGCCCTTACAGCGCTGGCACCTGTTCCACATGGTGTGTCCTTTCGCAGTTGAGTCGTTTTTGACTGTCAGCAGGTGTGATGGGCCGGCGGGAATATCGTGCCGGCCGATGCGGGCCTCGTTCGGATCACTCGGATACCGGTGATGCCGACGATCCGTCCGCCGGCAACAGATTGCCCTGGGCGAGAGCCAGTTGAGGGCCCCAGCGGCCTCACGTTTTTGCATTGCAAGTTGCACCGCCGTAACCTGCTGCTCCTTCTGTTGCACCGCAACGAGTTCTCGTCAGCCGGAGGCTTTTGTGGGGGAACCGACCGCGCTCTTCACGGAGCTGGCGCGTGCTTTAGTCCAGGCTCTCGACGCATGGGCGGCCGTGGTAGGCGAGGTGACCGACACCGACAAGCGGCCCACACGCACAGGGTTGATTGCGGAGTTGGAGCGGGATCGGAGAGAAGCCGAGCGCCTCGGTCAGGCTCGAAAGAGGATTGATGAGCCTCTGCTGGCGTACTGGCTCAAGGGCCGTGATCAGCTGCTCGTGGGCAGAAAGAGGAACAGGCTGCCCAGCGAGGAGGACAGCGCAGCCATCGCCCACGTCCTTGCGAAGAAGGCTCGCCGCCGCACCGAGCAACTACCCGGACTCGGAAGGGAAATCGCCGACTTGGCGCGCCGCCTGAAAGACGAAGGCGGGGCGGGGTGGCGGAACGCTGTCCTTGCGAGCCTTGTGCACGAGGACAGCCCCGGCGAGGAGGTGGGAGCAGAGCACAGCACGACATCGATTACTCCGCTTCCTGTGGCCGGGAATTCTCGGGAAACTCCCGAGTCTTCCGAGGCGCTCCCCGGTAAGCCCCTAGCCAGGGCATCGTCCACTGCCACGGCCGAGGAGGAGGCGTCCGTCTGGTCGCCGCCAGCCGCCGGCGGCGACCTTCCCGGCGCCCCGTGCCCCCACGACAGGCAGCGACCACCACACCCCCAACACAGTTGGATCAATGTCTTGGGCAGCGTCGCCGCGGTCGTTGTTTCCACTACGGCGGTCATTACTGCGGCAGTGGTCACGGCATCCGACGACGGCAAGGGGGCTGAGCCGCCGTCAGCAAGCGACGCCCCTCACACCCTGCCGAACTCTCCCGTCCACAGCGGCCTGGCAAGAGCCGCCGGGCTGGAGACCCCAGGCTTGGAAAAGGGGGCTCTGGGCGAAGACAGCCGGTGCAGTGCACCCTTCCCGGGCCCAGACGTGATCACGTGGAGGGTATGCGCACGCGTGGACGAGGAGCACGTCTCCTTTGCCTTGAAGATCACCAACCGAGGCCGGGCAGCAACCACGGTCAAGATCCGTCTGGAGTACGCACAAACCAGCAAGTTCCACTCCTGCCCAAAGGCGCCGAACACCCATCTCCTCAACGTCCCGGCAGGCAAGACGGTCATCACGGATCCCAGGCAGTGCGCCGTGCCCCGGGAAGCGACAACCCCCTTCGCCTACCAAGGAGTGGGCTGGGTACTCGCCGAGGAAGCCAACGCAGGCTCGTACGAGCTGGCCCCCACCGCGCACGTCTATCCCGATCGGGTCATCTGGAAGCCGGACCTTGTGTGACCACGGCCTCGGCCAACATCGCTACAGCGGCTCTCGGTGAGAATGGTCAGGCTTCGCACGAGGGTGCCCTGACCACTCCGTAGGGCTACGCCGTGGTCGAGCCTGGCTCGCTCGACAGGCTCCGGTTCGGCGGTGCGGAGGAAGTCGGCGACCTTGCCGGGCACGTCGAGGGTGTCCGCCAGCGCGGGGCGTCGTCATCCGGGACATCCGGGGAAGCGAAGTGGAACGGCACGCCAAGGTGGCCGGCCAGCGCCTGGCCGGCCTCGGCGGCGGCAACGCCGGGTGGAGAGCTATCAGGGCGGTGGTAGACGGTCGCCAGGTGACCCTCCCCGTCCGGGGCGTCCAGGACCGCGACCAGGATCACGAACCAGTCGTGCACGGTATCGCCGTCCCAAAGCGCCTCAACCGCGGCCACACGGCCCGAAAGAGCCGCGGCGCGGGCCGCGAGTGAGGGCAGGTCGAGCGGGTCGGGCGGCGTGCGCCGCACTCGGTCGCCGAGGGCCTCGTATCGCGCGTGGACCACCCGCTCGGCCTCGTGCAGATCCACCCCCAACGGACGCAGCGCCTCCCAGACGGACCTGATGGCCGACAGCCGACGATCCTGCAACACGTCGGCGTCGACCTCCCGGCATGTCCGTTCCTCCAGATAGGCCCACCAGCCGCTCACTGGGCAACCAGCCGGGATTTCAGGGTGCGCGTCACAGGCCCGTGCCCGAAGGTACGCCACAACTCGGAACCGGACCGAGTTGCCCCTTGCCGGCGCTGCCGAATCCCCCCTTGCTGATGCTGTCGAACCTCGTGACCAACGCCAGTCAGCCTGCCGTGACTTGGCGCCGGAGACGGCGGGCGCGCCGCCGCGCACTGCCACACCTCCCTGCACCTCACCGCACCGCACCGCCATCAGCGCGCGGACAAAATTCCGCGTCAGCCCCGGCCGAGGACGCAGAACTCGTTGCCCGCCGGGTCGGCCAGGACGACCCAGGAGACGTCACCCTGACCCACATCGGCCCGTATCGCGCCGAGGCCTTCGAGCCGGGCGATCTCCCTCGCCTGATCCTCGACGGGATCGGACATCAGGTCGAGATGGATGCGGTTCCCTACGACCTCGTCGTCGGGCGTGCGGCGGAACTCCAGGTACGGGCCCACGCCCTTGACCGAGCGCAGCAGGGCGCGGTCGTCGGTCAGCTCGTGGACGGTCCAGTCGATCGCCTCGCCCCAGAACCGGACCATGGCCCGTGGGTCTGCGCAGCCGACGACCACGGCGGCTATCGGCCCGGTGTCCCGGTAGAGCTCCCGCGGCTCCAGGATGCTGAACACGTTGCCTTCCGGGTCGGCCATCACCGTCCACGGCACGTCGCCCTGGCCCACGTCGGCGGGCGTCGCCCCGAGCTCCTTCACACGTGCGACCAACTCCGCCTGATGGGCCTCGGAAGTGGTGGCGAGCTCGATATGCACGCGGTACTTCACCGTCTCCGGGTCCGGGACGCGGACGAGATCGATGCAGACGGCGGACGGATCCGGCCAGTCGAAGCCCATGGGTTCCAGGTTGGTGACGCCAGGCCCTTCGCTGGAAACACCCCAACCGAGAACCTCCGCCCAGAACCGGCCGAGTGCCGAATCGTCCCGGGCCTTGAAGTTCACCTGAACAAGTTGCAGCGTCATGCCGCACACCATAGGTGATCACCATCGTGCAGACGTGCGAAATCCAAGAAGCCTCTGCGCGGAGAGTGAGGATCAGCGAGCACACAGCCTGCAAGCTGCAGACCCCGGCCCGTGACGGCGCTGGAACGCAGCGTCGGCCGCTCATGTATCAGCGGTGATACGCGTGGCCGGATGGGGAGTGCACTGGGACCGGCGGCAGGATCGAGGAGGCCGAGGCCTCGCCGGGGGTGCAGGGTGTTCCAGCCCATCGAGCCGTAGTAGGGCAGTAAGGGGAAGTTGTCTTCGGCGACGGTGACGGTGGTGGTGATGGTGGTGGTGGTCGACAAACGAAATCCGCGAGCGGTGAACTGGCACATCGTGCGTGACAGGTCAGCAGGCATGACGCCGACAGTCGGCGCCGGCCACCGGTCAGCATTGACCGCGTCCCGATCCAAATCTGCCCCGGGCCCACTAAAGGCCCGGGGTCCAGTTTGGCGGCTAGGCCCTGGCGGGATGTATCTGCCAGGGCTTCCGCAGACCTGGTTGATGGGTAGGAGCTATCCTTTGGGTCACCAGGACATGCTTACCGCCGCGCCCTTGCGGTGCGGCACGTTCAGCGTGATTGTTCCTTGGGGGATGTTCTTGCACTTCTTGGTCTTCGTCTTCCAGTACTCTCGCACTTCCCCTGTGCAGAGAATCTTGTCGCCCTTGCGCAGATCCCAACCGTAGAGCGGGCCGGGCTTCTTCTTTCCGAAGACGTCTACCTTTACCGTCACGGTCCCCTTGTGGGGGTGGCTCTTCTTCAGGACGCAGGTTCCCGGTCCCGCGTGGCAGGTCTTCTTCGCCGTGGCCGCAGTAGTGGCGGCGGCAGCGGGCGCGGCAGTGGTGGTCAGAGCCGCACCGGCCAGGCTTCCTGCGCTGAGGACCGCGGTGGCTGTGGTGAGGGCGAGTTTGCGCTTCATGTGATCCGTCCTTGGGTTGTCACGGTGCCGTCGCCAGGCCGGCGCCGGCATGAACGACTTTGCGGGAGGTATGGAGTTGTCCGAGAACTCAGGTGACGAGCGACAAACAACCCGGCCAACGGTGCCGTTGGCGGGCCGGGGCCCAGGGAGGCAAAGGGGGCAGACCTGAGGCGGGGCCGGGAGCGGCTGGCGTGGGAGCCGCGGCGGGAGACCCCAGCCACAGAGTCTTGGCGAAGAATGCCCATTACTCGCTATCAGGCCGGGTGGTGCTGATCTGCAAGGACAGCACCACCCGGAAAGAATGGGCCTGGATCAAGGGTTCGGCCGCACTCAGCCGTGGGTGGTCATAGGGTCTTGGGCCGTCTCAGCCGGAGAGCGGCTTGCTCCACACCATCGTGCTCTTTCCCTTGCCCCACGAGCCGGTGACTTTGGTGATCCACTTCTGAACCTTCGCATCGTCCTTGACCGCCTTGGTGGCGACGTAGCAGGCTCTCGCGTGGTTACTGCACTCTGCCCCCGCCATCCTCTTCTTGCCCTTGTAGAGGGTGACGGTGAGCTTGGTGTAGGCCGGCTTGAAGTTGCATGTGATCGCGCCGCTGCCGAACTTGTCGGTCTTCCGGTCGACGCGGTCGGTGTACGCGGAGACCTTGCAGGTCTTCTTCTTTACGGTGGGGCCCTGGTCCGCGGCCATGGCTGTGTTGGTGGCGATGCCTGCCGTGCCGAGAACGCTCACGGTGACGGCACCCACCACGAGTGCACGAGATGCCTGGAGCATGCCCAAGCTGTATCCCCTTCGATTCATCAACTTCCCTCCCGTTGCTCTCACTTCATTGGATTCGCTGCGCTGCAGCAACGTGGAAATGGCCCAACTTTCAGCCGTAGTGACAGTGCAGGCGTCGCCCGCGCATCAAAATGAAAGCCGTCACCGCCACCACACCAGCGATGGCTGCAGGAGTTTGGTCTCAGCGCCAAGGCATGTCCGGCCGGTGATGCACCGATGACCGACCGGACAGCCCTGGGCAGCCGAGTCAGTACTTAACGCAGGCCTTGGCTTCACTGCGGTTCTGGGGCTCCGGGTACAGGGGGTGCATCCACCATCCCATCATGCAGAACTTCTGGGTGCCCTTGGGGTTTTTGAGGCTGACCCACTTGGTGGTCATCGTCTTACCGTTGGCCCGCATCCGGACGTCCTTGAACTTCTGGTTGTTGAGGGACACGGCACCGGCGATAGTGGACTTCGTCTTCTGGTCACAGGTGACCTTCAAAAACCCCGAGGCACGATCCTTGTTCGCTCCGACAAAGGCCATGATGCGACAGCCTGGGGACTTCCCGACGATGTAGATCTTCTTCCCGAACTTGGTGCTGTGCGGGAGGCCTTGCGTGGAGGAAGCAGTGTGATGGGCGTCTGCCGCCGTTCCCACGCTGCTCGCGTTGACTGCCTCCGCCGGAGGATTGTTGTTCGCTTGCGCTGCACCGGTACCGAGTACGCCAACGCAAGTCACGATGCCCGTGGTCAAGGCAAGGCCGAACGTACGCATTCGCATGTGAGACTCTCCGTTCGATAAGCCCTGCGCCACTGTTCTGTGTACGCAGGTCCGAGGTACGGGCGCGCCCTGGTGGCGGCCAGGGCGATGAGCTGTGGGACGCGACGCCTCAGACTGTTCACTCACCGGCCGCCGGGGGCCCGCTGCTTCGGCTATGTGACGGATAGGGATGTGATGCACGTGATGTTGGTCGAGTGCTGACCGGTCCGCCCATGCCCCGAGGTGGGGGAGTGCGGCCCGTGCACCACGATGATTCAAGCCCTCGGTACAGCGAGGAAAAAGGTGATTCGAGGAGATTCGAATGATCAGTGAGAGACGCGATATGCGGCGATGACCCGGAGGACCCGCGATGCGGAGGGGGGGTTGGAGCTGGTCAGATTGCGCCTGGGTGCACACCTCCGGGCACGGGGCTGTGCCACGGTCCCGTCGGGTGGCCGTGGTGGACGCGCAGAGCCTGAAGGGCCTCCAGCAACATCGCGGAGACCGAGCAGGGCGGGCGTCGATGCGGCGAGGAGTTCAAGGGCTAAGCGCCATGCCATCTGGCAACCGGCATGGTCGGCCTCCTGCTGGCCGTGATCGTCACCGCCGCCTCCGTGCAGGTTCCGCCGCGGCCAGCAGTTCCTCGGCGACGTCGCCGACTCGCACCGGAGCGGGGGGAAGGTCTAGGCCGACGGCGGCTACCTGAAGGACCGGCGTCTCCTACAAGGTCCCGGAGGGCTCGTGGCTGCGCTGGTAGTACACGGAATTGCGGATCCGGGCGCGTGTGACCAGGCCGGCCCGATGGAGCCGGGCGAGGTGGTAGGAGACGGTCGAGGGGCTCAGGTGGTGGAGTGCGGCGAGCTGGGTGGTCGTCCGCGGCACATCGAGGTCGGCCAGCAGGGCGCAGCGGGTGGGGCCGACCACCTCGCTGAGCGCCTGTTCTGCTTCTGGGTTCGGTCGGGCTGACGCGGCTTTGGGGTGTGTGGGGTAGATGAGGTAGATGGGGCGTTCCCCGCGGGGGTCGACGCTGAGCAGCCAGTTGTGCGCCAGAGGCGAGGGGAAGAGGACAAGGTGTGTGCTCCCGGGCACCTCGGCGGTGAGCCGGTCGAGCAGGCGGAGGGAACCGTCGCCGTAGCAGAATGCCTCGTGCAACGATTCCAGTGCGCTGCCCATGCCGTAGTCCGCGAGGAGCCTGGTCCGCAGAGTGATGTCCTCCTCGGCGTGGGCGGCGACGGCCGACCACTGCCGGGCGAGGTGCCCGTCCCAGAACGCGTCCATTTCGCGGGCCAGTTGGTCGGCGAAGTCCCGCTCGCCGCGGTCCACGGCGTCCCGCAGGATGCGCAGCGCGGCCGAGGCGGCGGGAGTCCGCTGCGGCTCCGCGCCGAGCAGTCGGCTGATCTGCCGAGCCACGAGGTGGCTGGGGGCGGTGGCGACGCGGTGGAGATCCTCGTGCGGATCCGGGGGGCGGCCCGCGGGCGGCGGGGGCGTCAGGAAGACCGGAGCGTAGAAAACCGGAGCGAAGGCGTGCACCACTTTTCGTACCGCGGCAAGCAGATGCAGCCGCTTGTCCTGTAGTACGTCGGTGACTTCGCGGCTCGGTAAGGAGCCGTGGGGCACCGCGTTCGTCCGACACGGGTGCAGCACCGCACCGACGTGCATCAGAGGCGAGACCGCGAACCGTGTGGCCGCCAGCGCGTCCGCGCTCAGGGGGAGGGTGATCACAGGGTTGGTGCCTTCCATGTCACGATCTTCGAAACCGATCGAATCAGCTTCTCCCAGGGCTCGTCCACCGGTTTGCCTCCGCATTCCGGGCGCCGGCACGACCGTCACCGGCGCCAAGGAATGAGTTCCACGGGCGATGACGACGGCGCGGGCGCCGCCCCATACCGTGGCCGGGAGAGCCGTGTGCCACCCGATCACATCGCCTATCTGACCTAAATAAAGAGCAGCCGCAGCAATTGCGATGGGTGGGTCCAGGAACAGCATGATCAGCCGAGATACGCTTCGGTGCCTCCCGCGCCAGGCCCTCGACGTAGCGCTCCACCGCGCGGCCGACATCGACGCGCTGCCGGCCGGCAACGAGTCAGTTGGGGTGCGCACGATGGCGCAGACAACAGCGCGGGCAGCGGGCTCCCCGCCGTGAGCCGCACACTGCACCGCCATGACTGACCGGCCACCGTCGGCCCTGGCGCATGGCCGACGCCGGTATGTCGGCCATCGGCCATGCAGCAGACCGGCCGTGACTACATGCCGCCCCCCGGGCACTGGTTCTCCGCCCAGAACGGACGAAGAACGTCTACCCGGCGCTGCAGTCGACGCCGTCCCCGTCCGGACCAGGGGTGTCCTGCCCCAGGCCTCGACGGATCGCGATCTCCACGGGTGAGTACGCGCCGTCGGCCCGCTCCAGTTCGTACGGCGCGGCCGGCATCAGCGGCGGCTGGGCCATGAAGCGCGGCCGCATCCCATGGTGCGGCTGCGCCGCGTGCACCAGAAACGGATGGCACAAGAAGACGTCCCCCGGGGACCCGGTGGCAAGGGCGAGCGGCCGATGGTCGGACGCCGCCACCAGATCGGGCGCGAGGGCCAGCCCGCTCGCCCCGTCCTCCCCGTACTTCTCCAACACCTTCGGCACATCGAGGTGTGAACCGACCCGGATCCGGGTCGGGGCATCCTCCTTGCCGACCTCACTGAACAGGAACAACATCAACAACGCCCGGCCCCGGGAGCGCAGATTGGTGAAATACCAGCTCTCACCCTCCGGCAGATAGCTCCCCTCGATATGCCAACCCGCGTCGTCCGGCTCCTCCTCGTGCGGGAAACGCAGCGGAAACGTGCCCAACGAGTAGCGCGGCTCCCAACGCCCCGCCCCGACCAGCAGGTCGTACGCGCGCTGCAGCAACGGAGAGTTGGGGGCGGCAGCGAACGGCCCCTGCGCCATGCCGGCCACCCAATGCACAGGCTGCGTCCACGTCGCCGGATCCTCGGGGTCGCAGCCCGTCTCCCGCCACAACAACCGCGCGCAATCCGCCGCCACACGCGGCGCAACAGCACCCTCCAACTTCACGAAGCCGTCGCGGAGGAAGCGGGATACCAAGGTCGTGTCATCCATGCCCCCATCGTGCGGCGACGCCGGTCCCGCTCACCCGACATTCTCCGCACCGCCTTTGTCGGGCGCCGCAGCAGCCTCCGCTGTATGGCCACTACCGCTCCCCCACCAGACCTGGGACACAACTCCGTGCTTGAACTGGTGGAGCCAGGCGACGGTCCGCTCGACCACCCAGCGGGTCTTGCCTGGTCCGGAGCCGTGGGCGGCGCCGCGGCGGGCGATCCTCGGGGTGATGCCGCGGCGGCGGAGGATGCGGCGGTACTTGTCGTAGTTGTAGCCGCGGTCGGCGAAGAGCCGACGGGGACGTCGGTGAGGTCTGCCGCGCCGGCCACGGATCGGTGGAATGGCGTCCAGTAGCGGCATGAGCTGGGTGACGTCGTGGCGGTTGCCGCCGGTCAGCGTGACGGCGAACGGGGTGCCGTGCGGGTCGACGATCAGGTGGTGCTTGCTGCCCGGCCGGCCCTGATCGACCGGCGAAGGGCCGACGTGAGCCCCCCCTTTCAACGCCCTGACGTGGGAACCGTCAATCGCAGCGTCGTCCCTGTCCAGCAGGCCAGCCTCTGCCAGCTCTGCCAGCAGTACCTCGTGGAAGCGGGGCCAGACGCCAGCCTCGGTCCAGTCCCGGAGCCGGCGCCAGGCGGCCACCCCTGAACAGCCAATGACCTGGAGGGGCACATCGAGCCAGGCCACTCCTTTGCGCACCACGTAGACGATGCCGGCCGGTGCGGCGCCGTCCGATACCGGCGTTCGTCCGGGGTGACCCGGCGTCGGGCTGGCCAGGCTGGCAGAAGTGCGAAGTAAGAGCACCTGACGTGCTGCAGGGGCTTGGTGATCATGCGCGGAGGCAGCCTGGTCCATGGCAGGATGGCGGCGTATTGGCCCGAAGGGCCGATGCCGTTGTGGCCATCCGAAGGGGCTGCGTGCAAAGCGACGGGTCCGGGGAGTTGAGAAATGGTCGCCTTCTACTCCTCCGCGCTGGACGGAGTCGCCGCCAACCCGGCTCTTCCCACACCGCTGCTGCTGCGGTTGATCGCTTTCGACGGCGGGGGCCACGGCCCGCCCTTCCAAGCCCTCCACCGGCCAGGGCTGCCCGAGCCGGCCGTGGCGGCTGTCCTTGCCCACCCGGTCCTGGATGCGCGAGTCGAGTTCGCGTTGAGCGGCCAGGCGGAGCCCGAGCAGCGGGCCCGGCTCGCGGACGACGCCTCGCCCAGGGTACGGGCCGCCGTCGCGCACGGGCCCGAGTGGAGCCACGATCACCGGGCGAAGGTCCGTCCGCTGCCGGACGCTGTGTGCAGGCGTCTCCTCGAAGACCCCGAAGCCTCCGTACGCAGCGCACTGTTGAACTCGCGCCACTTGGCGCCGTCCTTCCTCGCCTCCCTGGTCCGGCATCCCGATCCGGCCGCACGACATGCCGCCCTGCGCGTCTGGGACGAACTGGCCCCGGACGGGCGCGCCACGCTGCTCGACGACCCCGACCCTGAGGTACGGCGGTCGGCCGCGCTGTGCGCGTGTCCTGACGACGCCGGGCTCACGGCGGCGCTGCTCCGCGACCCCGCCGCCCTGCCCGAGGCGCTGCGCCGGGGGCTTCTCGACCGCACGGACGCCGAGCGGTTCCTCACCGAGGGCAGCCACCTGGTCGAACTCGCCACTAATCCGTCCCTGCCGGCCGACCTCGTGGACCGTCTCGCCGTCGACCACGACGACGAGGTGCGGCTAGCCGTCTCCCTCCGGCCCGAGCTGACCGAGGCCCGACGCGCCGCGATCGACTTCACCGTGGCCCCCTACGCACGGGAGGACGTGGACTGGGTGGCGGCCGGCATCGCCGACCAGGACGTGCTGCACCGGGCCGCGACCTCCGCCCATCCTCTGCTGCGCCGCGCCGCGGCCCGCAGCCCCCATCTACCCCCCGATCTCCTGCGACTTCTGGCCCAGGACGCAGACGACCTCGTGCGCACCCACCTGGCCGTGTACCACCCCGGCACCCCGGAGGAGGTCTTGATGAGCGTGTACGCACGGCTCGGCGGGACGTTCTCCGCCTGGATGGCGACCGGCCACCCCCGCTTTCCCCGCGAGGGGCTCGCCGCCCGCTACGCGGACCATCCGAACGGGATCTACCGACAGCTGGCCGTCCGCGACCCCGCCGCCGGCCCCGATCTGATCGAGCGGCTCAGCCACGACCCGGACGTCCGGACGCGGCAGGCGGCGGCCTGCGACCCGCGCCTCCCGCTCCCGCGGCTCCTCGAGGCTCTCACCCTGCCCGAGCTGGCCTGCAGCGCGGGCGCCAACCCGGCCCTTCCCCCAGGTGAGATGGCCGTGGTCATGGACGAGGCCGGGGTGCCCGCATGACGAAGGGCGCCTGGAGCAAAGCGGCCCCACGTTCTACCGTCTCGATGAACTCGGTCCGGAAGCCGTCGGGCCATGCCTTGAGCCGGATCGGGCGGTGATCGAGTGCCGGCAGCACCCGGCCGCGTTCACCGATTGGCGGCCAGCACTGCCGCCAGGCCCTCTTGCAGGTCCTTGACGAAGTACTCGGGAACCTCCAGCGATGGGAAATGTCCCCCGGTCTCGGGCGACTCCCATCGGACGATCTGCCGGTATCGCTCCTGTGCCCAGGGGCGCGGACACTTCTCGACGTCGCGGGGATACATCGTGATCGCCGACGGGACGTCGACCCGAAGTGCAGGGTCCAGCGAGTTGTGGCTTTCGTAGTAGATGCGGGCCGCCGATGCGCCGGTCCGCGTCAGCCAATACAGGGTGACGTTGTCGAGAATGCGGTCTCTGGAAATCGTCTCGAACGGGCTGTCTTCGGTGTCCGACCACTCGGCGAACTTGTCGAGGATCCAGGCCAGAAGCCCGACCGGTGAGTCGACGAGCGAGTAGCCGATGGTCTGCGGTCGGGTCGCCTGCTGCTTCGCGTACGCCGCGCGGTGGCGCCAGAAGTCGCGGGTTTCCTCGGTCCACTTGCGCTCGTCCGCCGTCAGCCCGTCCGTCGTCAACCCGGGCGGTCCCTCCGCGAACGTGGTGTGGATGCCGAGAACGTGCGCCGGGAACCTGCCGGCGAGAACCGTGGTGATATTCCCTCCCCAGTCACCGCCGTGGGCCGCGAACTTGCGGTAGCCGAGCCTTCCCATCAACTCCACCCAGGCGGCCGCGATCTTTTCGGTTCCCCACCCGGTGGTGGCCGGCTTGTCGCTGTAACCGAAGCCAGGTAGCGACGGGACCACGACGTGGAACGCCGGCGCGTCCGCATCGTTCGGATCTGCCAGCTCGTCCACCACATCGATGAACCGGGCAATGCTGTCTGGCCAGCCGTGCGTCAGGAGCAGAGGAGTGACATCCGCGCGCGCGGATCGGCGGTGCAGGAAGTGGATCCCCAGATCATCGATGGTCGTGCGGAACTGACCGATCCGGTTGAGGCGCTCTTCGAACGACCGCCAGTTGTACCCGGTGCGCCAGTAGTTCACGACCTCGACGAGGTCGGCGAGAGGAACGCCCTGTTCCCATCGGTGAGGGCCGGGCGCGGCGCGATGGACCGTCTCGGCCTCCGGCAGTCGCGCCGCGGCCAGTCTCGCGCGCAGATCGTCGAGGTCGGCGTCAGTTGCGTGGGCTTCAAACGCTTGCACGTCGCTGCTTGGAAGGGGCATGAGACCTCCTGGCCATCGCGGAACCGACGGAACCGGCTACGACCTGTCGCGAACCGGCTAAGACGGTTCTAGCAGTTCTCCGAGCCACGCTGCAACCAGCTAAGGTGGTTCCATGCGCGCTGCGTTCCCTGACTTCCGCCTCGGTAAAGTGCTGGCGACCAGCTTCACGGCGACTCTGACGGAGCGTCATGGCGACGCCGTGGAGCGCATCCCCACGCCACAGCGGCTCATCGACTGGCTGGCAGTGAACGGCCTCGCCGTGGACTCCTGCACCACTGCCCAGCTCGACCTCGCTCGGCGACTGAGGGAGTCGATTCACGCCGCCGCGACAGCGGCCGCGATCCAGAACGCTCTGCCTTCATCTGCCGTCCAAGTCATCAATGACTGCAGCGCTCAGGGTCGGGCCGCAGCGATCCTGACGCCCGAGGGCAAGCGGCAATGGCGGCTCAGCTCGGCTTCCTGCGTGGAAGATGCCCTCAGCGTGATCGCCGCCGACGCGATCAGCATCCTCGCAGGCGAACGAGACGGAAAGTTGGCCTTGTGCGCCTCACCGACCTGCCAAGCCGCCTTCTTCGACACCAGCCAAAGTCGCACCCGTAAGTGGTGTGACATGAACACGTGCGGGAATCGCCAGAAGAAGGCGCGCTTCCATGCCAACCAGCGCAAAAACCCCAGATCAGCGGAGTGATCATTACCTCGGTACAGCCAAGTGGGCCCCACGCCTGCGACACCTCTGTCGCGTGGGGTGCACCGAGGCCATTCGTTCCGACGTTGACGTCTGACGAGGGCCCCAGCCCCGAGAGCGAAGGATCCAACCCTTCCGAGTCGGGTCCAACCTGTCGTCATGTCCCATGAGACGGTCTACGCCCCCTGTCGTGCCGCTGAAGCCCTGGCCAGCACCAGCAAGTGGTCATCGCCCACCCGCCCCTCGACGACGGCGAGCAAGAGCGCGGCGACCGCATCAACGAGCGCGGTGAGTGTCCCGGCCACTTCCCCTCGGAAGGGCAGCGCGTCCAGTACACCAGCGGACTCCTGTTGCCCGAGGGTCGGGACGGCACGGGACACCCGCGCCACACCCGGGACAGGCTCAGGTCACCCGGGCCAGGGTTGAACGCGTCTCCGGCACCAGGTAGTCGATGCCGTTCACGGTGGCGATCTCCAACGCCGTCCGCAAGTGCCGCGCCGCGGCGTCACGGTGGCCCGTGGTCAGGCAGGACTCCGCGTAGGAGAGGTGGCTGCGCGCCCTCCAGTGCGGCTCACCGACGCGTTCGAGGATCCGTACGGCCTCGGCGTGCCTGGCGGCCGCCTCCTCGACGCGGCCGAGGTGGCGCAGAGCGACGGCGACGTCCGTCAGGCTGATCGCCTCGAACACGGCGTGACGGGTCGTCCGATTGATCTCGGCGGACTGCTCGGCGAAGTCCAGGGCGGCCTCGGCGTCGCCCAGGCCGAGTGCCGCCCAGCCGAGCACGTCCAGGCACATGCGCTCCGTCTGCCGGTCCAGCCCACGGGCGGCCTCGATCCTCTCCGCGGCGATCTCGTGGGCCTCGTGGTATTTCCCCAGCTGCACCAGAGCGGTTCCGATGGCGGTATACACACGCAGGCGAACGGCGGACCCGGGGGCCAGCGGCAGTGCGGCGGCCTCGCGCATGACGGCGATGCCACCCTCAGCGTCGCCGGTATACATCCGGACCTCCCCCAGCTTCATCAGGGAAAGCGCCTCGCCATCAAGGTCGCCCTCCGCGGCCATCAGCACGCGGGCCGCCTCGAGTCGCGGCGCCGCATCCTGCATGAGGCCGACGCGCATCAGCGCGGCGCCCAGCAGGTACCGGTGCGAGGCGAGCATGCGGCGCTCGCCGAGCCTTTCGGCGGCGGGCATGCTGGCCTCGAGCCCCCGGACCAGCCGCGCCACTCCGCCGCGCCGCGCTTCGGAGAGCAGGGCGAGCTGCCCGAGCCCGACCGCCGGCGCGTCGATGCCCAGCTCCACGGCGAGCGAGAAAACCGCGGTGAGGTTGACCCACTCGGTGTCCATCCAGTCCACGGCCGTGTCATAGACGGACAGGTCGGGAAGCGCGGGGGGCGGCTGGGTGACGACGACCGGCAGCGGGATGAGGACCTCGACCAGCCTTTTCACGGCCAGCATGCCGCTCAGGTAGTAGTCGCCCAGCCGGGCGATCGCCGGTACCGGGTCGGCCGCGGGGTCGTCGGAGCGGGCGGCCTGCCGCAGCAGGTCGTGCATCCGGTAGCGACCCGCCGCCGGCTCCTGCACCAGGTGGACGTCCACCAAGTCCTCCAGCAGGGAACGGGCGTTGGCCAGCGGGATCCCGGCCAGGGCGGCCGCGCCGTACGCGTCGATGTCGTCGCCCGGTACCAGGCCGAGCAGCCCGAACATCCGTCGCTGGGCGGGATCGAGCTGCCGCAGCGACATCTCGAACACGTCCGACACCGCCAACTCCCCCTCCCGCAGCCGCTCCACCAAGGTGTCGAGCGTCCACGCGGGCCGGTGCCGCAACCGCGCGGCAGCCACCCGGATGGCCAACGGCAGATTCCCGCACCGGCGCAGCACCTCGCCGACATCACCGGGCCGGTCCCCGCCCGCAGAGGACACGAACAGCTCCGCCGCCTCCTGGGTCGGCAGAACGTCCAGCGAGATCGGCTGGACCCCGTCCAACTCCACCATCCGCCGACGACTGGTGATCACCACGAAACTCTGACCAGCACCGGGCAGCAGATCACGCACATGCTCCGCATCGGCAGCGTTGTCCAACACCACGATCGCGCGGCGCATCGCCAACTCCGACCGCCACAGCGCGGCCCGCTCGGCAACCTGGTCGGGAATCCTGCCGGGCGGCAACCCCAACGCAGCCAGCAGCACCCGTAGAGCCTCCGCGGGCTCGACCCGCTCCCGGCCCGGAGTGAACCCGTGCAGGTCCACATACAACTGGCCACCCGGGAATTCAGCGGTCAGCAGATGCGCGGCATGCACGGCCAGCGCGGACTTACCCACCCCACCCATACCGTCGATCGCCACCACCGACGCGTTCCGCGCGGCACCGAGGAGAGCGTCCAACTCCGCCCGGCGCCCGGTGAAAGCGGTGATGTCATGCGGCAGGTCATTGCGCACCGACGGAGCGGCAGCCACACTCGTCCGGCTTGCCTGGGGCCTGTCCTTGGCCCGCTCCCACACCTCACGCAGTGCCCTGGGGTCACGACCAGCTGCCTTGGACAGCGCCACCACCGTCGGCCACGGCGGAACGGCCTGACCGGAGAAGTACCGCGACAACGAAGAACTGCTGACATGGACGTCCCGGGCGAGCTCGCGCAGACTCCGTCCGGCCAGGTCACGAAGCTGCCTCAGCAACCCCGTCAACTCCTCGCTCACCTTTGCCAGCCTCTCTTCAGATCCACGCGCCGATACTAGAGGGACTGAAGTGACTGAGCTCGGAGTTGATGGTCTGTCCTCGCTCGTCAGCCATCGGCCTGGGACGTGGGCTCGCACTCCCCCGGCTCCACGCCGAGGCGATGGGCGGCACCCTCACCCCCGAGGGCACTTCGGGAGGCGGATTGACCAATGGGTGCGGGAACACAGGGTCCGCCTGGCAGACGTGTCGTGGGATTTCTTCCACGACGAGAACACGACGAGGACGAGCCCTACTGCCTGAGCATCTCCGCTCGACGACCCACCACACGGCCCCCAGCCCGGGGCCGTCCAGCACACCTCGGCCGGCGATCACCGGCTTGATGCCCCGCTTCCACAGCAGGCAGTTCGCGATGTCCCGCGACGGTGGCCGGGAACACGCCGGTGCCGATCACTGCGCCCAGGGAGAGCACAGCAATCCGCTGGCCGGTGTGCGGCGGGGACACGGCGGTTCAGCCGGGAACGATCAGGTCGATCCCGTAGTCCGCGACCGCGAGGCACGCGGCGAAGCACAGCACGGCCGTAACAACCGCCACCTTCTGGTGTCCGCCCCGGGATACGTCGGGGGCGGGCTCCTCGTGTCCTGCGCGGGCCCACGCGGCCAGGCCGAGCGCGAACATCACGACGACCACCACGGTAAGATCCCGAGGCTGACACCGAAGACCCCGGCCAGAGCGCCCCCGTCGATGTCCATCCCGCGTCCCCTTCCTCGACGACGGCCCGCCTGGTCGGGCCGGCTCAGGCGGCTGACCTGACGGTGAACTCCGCAGCGCTCGCCGGGACCTCGTTGACGTTCTCGGGGCTCACCGGACGGCGGCGCGAGAGCACGTAGAAGCCCGCGGCGGCGGCCAGGGCGACGCCGGCCACCAGGGCCACACCCAGGGCGCCCCGGCCTGCCACCCATGCCGCCACGCCTCCCACGACGGCTGCGGCCGGCAGGGTGAGCAGCCACGACACCGCGATCCGGCCGGCGACTCCCCAGCGCACCTGTGCCAGCTTGCGGCCCAGGCCGGCGCCGAGGATGCTGCCCGTGCACACCTGGGTGGTCGACAGTGCGAACCCCATGTGCGACGAGGCGAGGATCACCGCGGTGGCGCTGGTCTCGGCGGCGAAGCCCTGCGGGGCCTGGATGTCGGTCAGCCCCTTGCCCATGGTCCGGATGATGCGCCAGCCGCCCGCGTACGTCCCCAGGGGGATCCCAGGCCCGCGCTCAGCACCACCCACCACGGCGGCCCCGCGCCGTGGTCGAGTACCCCGCCCGCGATGAGCGCGAGCGTGCTGACGCCCATCGTCTTCTGGGCGTCCATCACGGCCAGGAGCAGGAAGGAGACAGATGCCATCCCGGTCCTC
Organism: Streptomyces sp. NPDC059649; assembly: GCF_042734445.1. Lineage (NCBI taxonomy): Bacteria > Bacillati > Actinomycetota > Actinomycetes > Kitasatosporales > Streptomycetaceae > Streptomyces > Streptomyces sp. NPDC059649. Next base: position 567,779 of record NZ_JBHWDV010000001.1, on the reverse strand, counting down.
CAGGTCGCGGCGGACCGGCCGCGCGGGCCCACCGGGCCATGCGGACCAAGCGTGCGAAGGGCAGTTCATCTCCACGCTAAGTGCGGCTCCGGACCGCCGCCAATGCGACGGTGTGGGTCGGTCACCGGGGGCGCATGACGGCCGCCGGGAATCTTCCCGGGGCCAGGCGTAGCGTGGAGTGACGGATCCAGTGGATCCAGATCTGAACTGAGAGGGGTGCGCTGCGGCGAGCGGTCTGATCACGGTCCCTACGAGGCGCACGAACCCAGCCGCACTGAGGTGATCACCTAAGTGAGTAGGCGATGGCTTGGAGGGGGCCCGACGACGCCGATCACAGCCTGAACGCCGGCGAGGATGCCGGCACCAGCCTCGCTTTTGTCCGGGGCACCCGCCCAATCCCCCGGGTGCTGAGAGACGAAAGGCCACTCATGCCTCGATCGATGCGCGCGCTCGTCGCCGTAGAGGCCGGCGAGCCCACCGATGTCCTTCGGCTGGAATCCCGGCCTGTCCCCACACCGAAAACCGGTGAGGCGCTGATCCGTGTGAAGGCGACTCCGATTCACGCCAGTGATCTGCACGTGCTACGCGGCCGCTACGGTTTCTCCCTCGAATTTCCCGCTGTCGGGGGCCACATGGAATGCGTGGGCCATATCACGGCCCTGGGCCCGGACACCGAGGGACTGAAGGTCGGCCAGCGTGTTGTGGCCGCCGCGGTCCCGGCGGTACCCGGGCCTCCAGTGGCCGGCACCTGGCAGGAATACCTCATTGCCGACACGCGAAGGCTCCTGCCCGTCCCCGACGATCTGAGCGACTCCAGCGCCTGCCAACTCGCCGTCAATCCGTTGACCGCTCTGCTCCTCGTGACGCACGAACTCGACGTACAGCCGGGCGAATGGCTGTTGCAAACGGCCGCGGGCTCCACCGTCGGCCGGCTCGTCATTCAGCTGTCCAGGCATCTGGGTATTCACACGATCAATGTCGTACGGCGCCGCGATGCCGTCGAGGAGATCAAGGCGCTGGGTGGCGACGAGGTCATTTGCACTGAGGACGAGGACCTGTTGCCGCGTGTGGCCGAAATAGCGGGGCCGGTCGGCGTACGAAAGGCCATCGACTGTGTCGCGGGCCCCGTGGGTGCCCAGGTATCCCAGGCATTGGCTCCGGGAGGGGAGGTCGTCGTCTACGGCGCGCTCTCCACCCATCGGCAGACCGACCCGGCAGCGCTGACGATCCCACTGCAGGCACGCTCGGTCATCTACGAGACCAAAGCAGTCCGAGGCTTCTGGCTGAACCGCTGGTTCGGCACCGCCTCACCCGAGGACGCGCTGCGCGCGCTGTCCCAGGTTCGCGGTCTCGTCACCGGTGGTGTGCTGACCATCCCCCAGGGCCAGCCGTTCCCGCTCGAACGCTTCACTGAAGCCGTCTCGCTCGCCGAAGCACCCGCACACGGCACCAAACCACTCTTCGTCTTCGAAGACGGCCGGGACGAACGTGACGGGTAGGAAGCGGCCCTGTCGGTGCGTCGGCGATGCGGCCGCGGGCCCCGGTGGCTCGTGCCAGGGCCACCGGGCGAACGTGGCCAAGCCCGATGAAGCCCCGTCGTTCGGCCCGGTCAGCGCCCGCACTGGTGCATGTCCTGCCGCAACCATTCCCACAGTCAGAAGAAGCCCGGACGGGACCGCGACGCCACAGCACAGGAGGAGTCATGACTTCTGAACCGCCTGGGGGGCACAGCGCCGGCGGCCTGCCGCTGCTCGGGCAGACCCTCGTCGTCATCGGCGGGAGCGCGGGCATCGGGCTGGCGACCGCACGGCTCGCCCGTAAACAGGGCGCCTCCGTGGTCCTCACCGGACGGGACCCGGAACGTCTGCGCACCGCGGCCGAGGAAGCCGACGCGCTCAGCACCGCGGCCTTCGACGCCCACGATGCGCCGCAGCTGGAGCGGTTCTTCCAGCAGTTGCCAGGGCCGATCGACCACGTGATGGTCACCGCGGGAGGCCCGTCCTACGGCCGCCTTCTGGACATGGACGCCGAGCAGGCACGCCGGGCGATCAGCGACCACATGGTGCTCGCACTGGAGGTCGCGCGCCACTGTGCCGACGCCGTACGGCCGGGCGGCACGCTGCTGCTCCTGGGCGGCACGGGAGCCCGCCGGGTCCGGGCCGCTCTGGGTGTCGCCCCCGCGGTCACCGCCGCTATGCCCGCGTTCACGGCCAGTCTCGCACTCGAGCTCGCGCCGGTCCGGGTGAACCTGATCGCCGCCGGCTTCGTGGACACGCCGTTGTCGGCCCGGCTGCTCGGCGACGCGCTCGACGCCCGTCGCGAGGAGCTGCGCGCCGCGCTGCCGATCGGCCGGGTAGTCGTACCCGACGACGTGGCGGCGCTCGCGGTGCACATCATGACCAACACCGCACTCACGGGTGCGACCTACGACATCGACGGAGGCCAGCAACTCGTCGCCTGAGCCACACATCGATGGCGATCATTTGCCGAGCGTCGCGGCCGGCATTTGCCGAGCGTCGCAGCCGGCATTTGCCGAGCGTCGCGGCCGGCCGGGGTCGTGTGCTCCGGCCTTCCTGCTCGTGCGTGGCCCACTTCCCGGAGAAGCACGTTGACTCCAACGTCCTCCCACGCGTGGCTACCTCAGACAGGGCTGCCCTACCGTGCGAGCCACTGCGTCAGCGACCCGAATTCGTATCCTCACGCGGGACGGACGCAGCCCGGTCTCCGGGCCGAGAGACACAGCCGACGGTGACGGCCAGGGTGCGCAGGACGGTCGTGCCGGCGAACACGACCGAGGAGACCGGCCGTCCCAGCCATCGCGTCAGATCGCCTCGCAGCTCGGGATCGACCTCGACGGTCACCCGGATGTATCTGCTCTGCAGCGTGGTGACATTGGCGGACCGGGGTGACGAGTCGTCCTGCCCGCGCCGCAACGCAGCACGGTAGCTCTCCTTGCGCTGGCTCATACCTCATCCTGACGCTTGATCAGTTCCTCTGCGAAGTCCATGTATGCCGAGCCCTTGGCCTGGACCGGGTTCCCGAAGGACTGGGCGTACAGGTCGAGCCGAGCGATCTGGGTGTCCAGCACCTCGAAACCCCGCTCGGTGAGTGCCTCGCGAGCGTCCGCATCGGGCCCGGTGCGCGTGGCATCGGGTCGGTTGGTGCGATTGAGCAGGACCGCCGTGCGAGCCGGCTCGGCACGCAGGGACTGCACGTCCGCCATCTCGCCGAGGATGGGCGCCATCCGGTCCAGTTCGATGGGGGCCGGGGTCACGGGCACGATCCACTCACCGGCGTACCTCATGATGCTGCGGGCGATGCGGGGATGGTCCTCCAGCTGAGGCGCATCGAGCACGACGGCCTGCCGGTTGCCGAGGAAATCGTTCACGCGGCGGTGGACGTCCCCCACCGGCAGGGCGATCACCGGAAACGGAAAGCCACCGGCCAGCTCGCTCCAGCGCAGCGCGGAGGCGGCCGGGTCACCGTCGACCAGTAGCGGCGACAGTCCCGACTCATGCAGCGCGTGGGCCAGCCACACCGCACTCGTCGTCTTCCCGACGCCCGGCTTGAGGTTCACAAAAGCACAGCTCAACGACACAAGAACCGACAATAAGGGGCACAATCGCTCCTTCTCGGTCGGCGCGAGGGCGTGGCTTCGTGGTTCACCCGCAAGCAGTGAGAAACGAACGTCGGACGCCCCGTGGCGGTCGCGGCCGACCACGTGCACCACCGGTGGTATCTCGTCGGCGGTATCTCGTCGGAATGATTGCAGACGCCGCGGACGCCATCAGATGGCTCCGTCTCAGTCCGGGATGGCGAGCCAGACGGGATTGCCAGCGAGCACGACTCGGTATCTGGAACCAGCCCCTCACCGAGACACGAAGGAAGGTGGACACGGTCTTCGCCGCGTTCACCCAGTGCGCCGCAGCCCGGCGCAGCGAGGGTGCTGCACGCGTCCACGCCGGCTCTGGTGGACGAGGACTGAACCCTCCCTCCGGCCCCCGGCGCGGGTGCCGGACGCCGCCCACGGGGGCATCATGGGAACGTGATGGAGCTGTTCCCACCGATGCCGCTGATGGAGTGGCGGGATACCAAGGAGACGCTGCACCGCTTCGCGCAGATCGTCGGCAAGATCCGTCTGGCGGCGAGCGCCCGGCGCAACCACTGGTGGAACGTCCCGTTCCATGTCACGGGGCGTGGCATCACCACGCGTCCGATGGGTATGGTCGACGGGAACCCGATCTTCACGATCGACTTCGACTTCGTCGACCACCGGCTCATCGTCGCGACGCTGGACGGCGAAAAGCGGTCCTTCCCACTGCTGGGCCAGTCCGTCGCGTCCTTCCACGACGCGACCCTGGCCGCTCTGGCCGCGCTGGGCGTCCGCGTGAACATCGCCATTCCCAGGCCCTTCGACCTACCCGACGCCGGCCGGCCGTTCGCTCAGGACACCGAGCACGCGACCTACGATCCCGTGGCCGCCAACCGCTACTGGCGGGTCCTGAGCCAGGTGGCGTCCGTGCTGGAGGAGTTCGCGGCGGGCTACTCGGGAAAGAGCAGTCCGGTGCACCACTTCTGGCATACCTTCGACATCGCTCACAGCCGGTTCTCCGGGCGACAGGTCGACCAGCCCCGGGAGGCCGACCCCGTCACCCGGGAGGCGTACTCCCAGGAAGTGATCAGCTTCGGCTTCTGGTTCGGCGACGACACCTTCACCGAGCCCGCCTTCTACTCCTACACCGCCCCTGAGCCCGCCGACCTGGTCGCCGAGCCGCTCAGCCCCGCGTCCGCCCAATGGGTCCCGCGCGGCAAGAGCCACCTGGCAGTGCTGCGCTACGACGCGGCCCGCGTCGAGACCGATCCCCGTGCCGCGGTCCTCACCTTCTACGAAAGCGCCTACCGGGCCGGGGCCGGACGCGCCGGATGGGACATCGCGGCGCTCGCGTGCCCCGGAGGCATCACGGACCCGGTCCGGCAGATCTGATCCCGGACCAAAAAGCCCAACGACGGAAACGACGGAAACGACGGAAAGTCCAACGATTCGGTCCATCGCCCGCCATGCACTCCACACAAACGCAGCCTTCTCCGCTGGGAGTGACGGTCGGATCGATACCTGGGATCGGGTCGTGTGGCATGAGGGATGCCTCCCTGACGAGGCGCCGTCGTCAGGTGCCGGTGCCGGTGCCGGTGCGCGCCAGGATGCCTTTGAGCAGCCCCGTGGCCTGGCCCACCTCGATGAGGTAGCCGTCCGGATCGCGCATATAGCAGCGCAGCTCGGCACGGCGGTCGATGGGCGGGGTGAGGAACTCGACTCCCTTGGCGCGGGCCGCCGCGTAGAACCCGTGGATGTCCGCCACCCGTACGTTCAGGAAGCTGGAGACCGTGTGGGGGTCCTCCGGTGTGCGCAGGACGACATCGGGTTTGTCGTCGGTGAGCCCGCCGCCTGGGTTCATGATGATCCAGCTGTTGGCGACCTTGACGATGCAGGGGTTCTCAGCCAGCACCACCCTTCCACCCAGTACGTCGGCGTAGAACGCCCGCGAGCGAGGGACATCGCTGACCGTGAGGAAGTGCGTGAGCACCAGGCCCTCGGCCGGTGCAGGAAGGTCGTCGGCTGGGGCACCGGCAGACGTGACGTCGGACATATGTCGAGCGTATGGCGCGCATGGCCGTGCGGCATTCTCAGCCGGTGCGCGACTTCACCTGGGAAGTGCCTCCGGCCGTTACGGGAACAAGGACCTCGCAATCCTCATCCTCGCTGGTCAGAGCACTTCCTGATGGCTGATCACGTACTGGACACCGAGCCGCGCGAAAACCGGAGGCCAGTAGGGCTTTGCGGGTCGAGCCTGCTGCCGTACCTGAGCCGTGGCCGAACGGCAAGAAGTGATAGCAGCGGAGGAGACCCGCGCGCCCCAGGCAGCGTGGCCTACCGCGACGGCGACCAGATCCGCGTCGTCACACTCTCGCCCGAGTCTGAACCCTCCTGTCCGCCTCCTGTCCGCCTACCTCTCGGGCAGGCGGCGTGCCTTCACCCAGCTGGCCCGCCCCGACGACCCGGGGTATTCGCCAGGCGTACGGCATCCGCGAGCTCGCTGGACAGCGAGGTGTGGCCGGTCCTCCTGCGCCTGGTTGCCGACACCCGCCTGGGATCGTCAGGCATAGCCCCCAGGGGGAACAGATCATTGATCTGGCACACCAGGCGCTGATCCGCCAGTGGCCGCGCCTGCACGGCTGGCTGGTGGGCGGGAGACGGGCCGGGACCGAAGCGGTCTGCTGCGGGGAGCGCCGCTGGCCCCGGCCTGGGAGTGGCTCGCCTGTCGCCCCCGCTCTCGGGTCTCACTTCTTCGCGCAGAGAGCCTGGTCGATGAGCCGCTCCGTACGCCCGTCGCGGTCCTCCAGGGCGAGGTTCGTGGAGCGCAGAACGATCGCGCCCCGCTTGCCCTTGTCGGTGAAGCCGTTGACGTTGAGGTGGCCCAGGGTGGTTCCGCCGTGGCCCCAGTAGCCGCCGCCGCAGCTCAGCTCACGCCAGAAGATCCCGAGCCCCGCCCGCTCCTTCGTCCCCGACGCACCGGCAGGGACGGGGACCGTGCGCTGCATCTCCGCCAGTTGGTCCCGCTTCAGCAACTCCCCTCCGAGCAGCGCCTGCCAGAAGCGCGCCAGATCGTTCGAGGTGGTGATGAGGTCTCCGGCCGACCTGCCCCAGGACATGTTCACCTCGGTGGCTTCGACCAGCGCCCCGGCCGGCTTGTACTGCATGTAGGCATTGGCGTGCGGCTGGGGCAGGCGGGGGTCGTCACCCGGGGAGAAGGTGTGCCGCAGCTGGAGCGGCTCGATGATCCGGTCGTGGACCTCCTCGCTCCACGGCCGTCCGGTCACCTTCTCGATGATCATGCCGGCGAGGATGTAGCCGGTGTTGGAGTAGGAGAAGCTGCGGCCTGGCTCGCCGACCGGACGGTCCTGCAGGGCCATGGCGACCAGCTGGCGCTGCGTGTACCGGTCGAAGCGGTGCTCCTGGAACTGCTCCTCGCCGGAGAGGACCGGCAGGTGGGGGATGTAGTCGGGAAGCCCGCTGGTGTGCTGGAGCAACTGCCGAACGGTGATCTTCCGACCATCGTTGCCGTTGCCCCGCACCAGGCCCGGCAGGTGCTCCTCGACGGTGTCGTCCAGTCGCATCCGCCCCTCACCGACGAGCTGGAGCACGACGGTCGAGACAAACGTCCTGGTGTTGCTGCCCATCCGGAAGTAGCCCTGCTCCGGCATCGGCCGGTCGGTGCCGCGCTCGGCGGTGCCGCTGCTCAGGGAGGTCCGCTGCTTCCCGTCCACCAGTGTGGCCTGGGCGCCCACCACACCTTCGGTGCGGACGATCTCGTCGAGTGCCTTCTGGGTCACGGCCCGCTCGGAGCCACCGGCCGGACGCTGCGACTGGGGCTGGGGCTGGGCCCAGGCCGCAGCACCCGGCGCCGCCAGAGCCGCTGTGAGGACGGCCACCGTCACGGTGCCCAGGGCGACGCCCCGGCGCGGAGCGCCGGAGCGGGGGCGGGCGGCGGGAGCGGAGGTACGTATGCGCGTCATGCTGAGGGCCTTACGTCGATGGGTACGATCCGGGGCGCACAATGGCCGGGGCTCCGGCGGGAGTTGTCCCGCCGGAGCCGCGCCCCAAGATCATTCATCCACGACCTGGCCAGTCCGGCCCATGGTGCCCACACCCAGACCGGGCATGCAGTCAACGCCACCGCCGGGGTGGGGTAAACCCGAGATCCCAGCAGGTGGTGCCGGAGGCGCCGTCGCGGCCTCAGGGGGTGGGCGGCGCCGGCACGGTGACCGGGAGGCGCTGGCGGCAATCGTGTTCGTGACCACTGCGGCACCACCTACCGCATCGCACGCAAAGGAATCGAGACCTCGCAGCGGCTGGGGCGTCACCGTTGGAGCATCCAAAACGGACCATGGCGTGGCTCGCCGACTGCTGGCGCCTGCACCGACGTTAAGGAGCGAAAGGCCGAGCAAGTCCTCGCACTCACCAGCATCGCCTGCACGCTGCTGCCGCCTGCGTCGATGCACAACATCGCTGGGAGGCGGACACGAAGTGCGCGGCGTACCGGTTGATCCAGAGGGCATCGGTGCTGGGTGCAGACCTCCTGCCGGTGAGCTGCGCACCTGCGCGACCCGCAGGTCATCCGCACAGTCAGTCGGTGGCCAGGGCGACGATCTGCGCCCGTGACCGCAAGCCTGCCTTCGTGCGGATGTGGCCGATGTGGGTGGCCACGGTCCGGACACTCAGGTGCAACTCGGTGGCGATCTCACGGTTCGTCAGGCCCTGGGCGACCAGGCGGGCAACGGCCCGCTCCCGGTCGGTGAGCACCGAGGCCGCAGTCGGCGCCCCTGTCGGGCTTCCGTGCCCGTTCGGGCACTCGGCCGCAAGGTAGGCGCCGATTTCCTCGACCGGCACGGCTGCCCCCTCGGCCCCGGCCGCCTTGGCGCGCTCCGGTCCGAGCGCGGTCTGGGCCTGCCCCACTGCAGCGTCCAGGTGCGCAGTCCACCAGGGGTCGGCCAGATTTCCGACCCGGTCCCGCGCGTTGCGTGCCGCCGCGGCCAGCGTGACGGCCCGCTCGGGTCGGCCGCGTCGGTGGGCCAGCAGGGCGAACGTCTCGGCCAGCATGCCGGACTGCTCGATGGACAACTCCAGTGCGCACAGCTCGCGCAGCAGTTCTTGTGCGCGGTCCAACCGACCGGTCAGCAGGGCGGTGACGGCGGCTGTGTGCTGGGCGGAAGCCGCGTTGGAGGCCATCGTGGGCCCCCCGGCGCGCAGGACCGGCAGCGCGGACTCGATACGTTCCACCGCCGTAGCCAGATCGCCGCGACTGAGCGCGAACCAGGCCAACTCCGCCTCAAAACCCGCAGCTTCACCGCGAAAGCCCCGCGCGCGGGCCACCTCCATGCCCTTGACCAGATCCAGGTGCGCCCCCTCGAACTCGCCCAGGCCCTGCCGGGCCTGGGAGCGCTGTCGGTAGGCTTCCAGCACCTGTCCGGGTGCCTCGGCCACCAGGGCCAACTCCAGCGCCTGTCCCGCCAGCTCCTCCGACAGCCGATAGTCCCCCTGGTCGCACGCCAGCAAGGCACGGGAACGCAACAGGCACGCCCGGTGAATGATGTCGCTGTCCAATGTGTCGGGGTGGGCGGCCAGCAGCTCGATCCGCCGTCCCTGGAAGCCGCGCCAGTTCCAGTAGGAAGCCAAGAGTGCGGTCAGCACGGTCGTGCGGGGGTCGAGCCGGTCGCGGGCCCAGTCCAGGGCGGCGGTGACGTTGGCATGGTCGGCATGCAGGCGCTCGCGCACCAACGTGACCCAGTTCATGTGCTGCGCGAGGTGCGCGGTCAAGCCACAGGCCCAGTCGGTGAGCCGGTCATACGCCATGTCCTCCGCGCCTGCCGCCCTCAACTGCTCAAGAGCGTAAAGGCGAATGCTTTCCAACAGCCGCAGCCTCCCGGCCACACCACCGGCGGCCCCAGGCGCGCCGGAGCCGGCGGTACGCTCACGGCTGATCAGCGACTTGGCGAAGAGCGCGGAGACCACATCCAACGCCTCCCCCTCCGGCAGACCGGGGCCTGCGCACACGGCCGCAGCGGTGTCCAGGTCGAAGGTCGCCGGCAGGACCGCCAGCCGGCGCAGTGCCGCCTGCTCCCGTTCCTCCAGCAGGCGGTAGCTCCACTCGACCGTCGCCCGCAGGCTGCGCTGCCGGTCCGATGCGGTGCGTGGAGCCGAGGTCAGCAGGGCGAACCGGTCGACCAGGCGATCGCGGATCTCCTCCACCGGCAGCATGCGCACCCGGCGCGCCGCGAGCTCGATGGCCAGCGGCAGGCCGTCCAACCGGACGCAGATCTCCTGCACGATCGGGCAATTGACCGCCGTAAGCGCGAAGCCCGGATCGCTCTCAGCGGCGCGCTCGGCGAACAGGCGCACCGCCTCCGACTGCGTACCCGCCGCTGCCGCGCCCGGTTCCGCTACTCCCCCGTCCTGCTCACCGGCCACGGGCAGGGACAGGCCCTGCAGTGGGTAAAGCACCTCGCCCGGTACCGCGAGGGCCTCGCGACTGGTCGCCACCATGCGCAGCTGAGGGCAGCGGGCCAGCAGGTCCACCGCCAGCCGGGCGCAGGCCGCGGCCAGGTGCTCACAATTGTCCATAAGCAGCAGGACGTTGCGGTCCGCCAGCCGCGCGGGCACCGACTCGACCAGCGGCCGTCCGTCATCGTCGGCCAGGTCCAACGCGGTCGCCACCTGGTCGAGGGGGTCAGCCTGCGGCGTGAGCGCGGCGAGCTCGACCAGGTACACGCCATCGGGGAAGCGGGCGTCGAGCTCCTCGCGCAGTTCCAGAACCAGCCGGGTCTTGCCTGAACCGCCCGGCCCCAGCACGGTCACCAGCCGGTGCGCGGCCACGGACTGGGCCAGGTCCGCCAGTTCGCGCTCCCGCCCGACGAACCGATCCAGCCTCACAGTGGCCGCCGTCGCCCCCGTATCCCCCACTTATTACTCCCACGCCGTCGGACTCCGCCCGCGCTCACACCCTATGTCGGCGGCCGTACTCCACGGCGAACGCCGCCACCAGCTGAGACGGTGCGACGCCCAACACGGCCCCCCGGACGGCCAGTTCAAGGGACGGTCGGTCACCCACTCACTTCTCGACGCCAGGGGCGCCGATGCCGTCGATGCCCGACATGCGGCGCGCCCTCAGCCGCCGAGCGACCTCCGCGGGTCCGACCCCTCGGCGAACAGGCCGGCAGCCTCCCGACGTACTGCCTCGCGGCGCTGACGTGCCTTCGCCGTCAGCCCTCCCCTGTCCACCCTCCCCCTCCGCATATCGCATGCCGGACGGTCTACCGCGACAGGTAACCGCCCGTCCTCGACACAGCACCGACGTCGACGCTTTTGGGGTGATTGATCTATCACCCCAAACTGCCGACGTCAGGAGCGACGCACACTGCCTGCACAACCCGCAGAACGTAGGGCCAGCTGTCTTCAGCCGCAGGCCGCGTTCATGACCTGGCCACCGCAGCCACGGGCCCGCACCCACGGCACCCACCACGAGGTCCTCGGCCCCGCCCCCGAGGTCCCCCCGGTAGCTCAAGCCCATCGAGCGCCGCATCAACGTGGCCTGACGACCGGCCAAGTTCAACCGCACTGCCCCGGCCGCGTCAGAGAGTGCGCGGACCGATGACGTCCGCTCGGCATACCGACTGCACAAAGCGGCAAGAGGCGCTTCTCCCCAGACTGCACAAACCTGCAAGGGGGCGCCACTCCCCCACCCAGCTCTGCGTGAATTACGGATGTGGTCACCGCTACCCGCCAGCTTGGATGAACGCGATGTCAAGCACGCGATCGCTCCTCGAACGTTCCGCGCCAGCGTCCCTGCCGTGCCGCGAACCGTTTTCACAGCCAGGAAGAAAGCCATGGACTACAGACCACGTCTTAGCCGAGTGCGGCACGCCAAGTGGCTCCCGCCCTCCTGGTTCCCCAAGGCGAAGCTGGCTGGCATCCCGCTGTCGAATTGGACCCGCGAGCGGATCGGCGCTAATGCCTGCTCCCCGGCCCCGTGCCAAGCCAACTCTCAATACCGTCCAGTCTCGACGCGGACCAGCACCTCTGGCGCGGCCATGCTCTTTCTCCGCAGAGTGACCGGTTGCAGCTGACCAGTAGTTGAGTGACCAGTTGATGACCGGCTCAGGCCGCGGGGCCTGCGATTGACCGGCAGGGCGGCGGGGCGGCAGGGCGGCTCTTGCAGCACTGGCTCAGCGGCCCCCCGGAGTCCGCGTCGCGGCCTAGGGCCCACGATCACATCGGCTATGACCATTACGGCGTCAGGGATTTGGCAGGACTTATCGAGGACGACGACCTTGACGTCGATCATCATTACTGGTGGATTGTCGATCATTAATCAACAACGGAGATTCCCCTCAAGTGACACGTATTGCCATCGTACTCGGAACCCGATCCGACGCCATTAAGCTTGCACCAGTGATCTGGGAGATCTCCAAACGAAACGAACTACAAGAGGTCATTATCTCAACCGGCCAGCACAAGGAAATGCTGGATCAGATGTTGAGATGCTTTGAGATCGCACCGAATGTCGATGTCTCTGCAATGCGTAATGGGCAGTCGCTTACAGAACTGACCAGCAAGATGGTGCACCGGCTCGGAAAAGAAATACAAGCATGCGGAGCGGATCTCGTAGCCGTACACGGAGACACCGCAACGGCATTCTGTGGTGCGCTTGCGGCGTTCTATGCACAGAAGCCGATCGTACACATTGAGGCAGGGCTACGCTCCGGAAGTATAGGTAGCCCATTCCCCGAAGAAGCGCATCGTCGATTCATCGACATGGTCGCAGACATTCACTTCTGCTCCACTGATGGAAACCGACGGAATCTACTTCGCGAAGGGATCTCCGAAAAGGGGATCTTTGTCACAGGTAATACTGTGATCGATTCCCTGAACTGGGCACGTGGCAGGGGTAGTGATCTCCCAAGCGTATCCCGCGAGCGACCTTACCGAGCCCTGGTCACGGTGCATCGCCGCGAGAATCATGGGCTCACACTGCACAACATTGCGGCGGCGATTCGACGCATTGCCGCGCGGGGAGATATAGAAGTCGTTCTACCCCTGCACCTCAACCCGGCGGTAAGGGAGACACTGCTCGGGACACTGTCTGAAGTGCCGGGGGTGATCATGTGCGATCCCATGAATTACCCTGACTTTATCAGCCTGCTCGAGTCTTGCACCATGGTCCTGACTGATTCTGGTGGATTGCAGGAAGAGGCCGCCACCCTGGGCAAACCCGTACTCGTGCTGAATCGGACGACTGAAAGGCCCGAGGCGATGAGCGAGGGCTCGACATGGATCGTCGGGACCGATATCGAGCACATATCTTCAATGGTCGATGAGATCATCAAAAAGACCCCGGCGTCTGACGCGATTCCCGTCGTCGCACGAAACCTGTTCGGGGACGGGCAGGCCTCCAAACGCATAGCCGACATACTCACCGAGAGAATCGGGGCGTGAAATTCATAGCGTTCTTGATGTGCGCTCCATCAGGGCGCGGGCCGGCGCTTGGCTGGCCATGACCCGAGCAGAACGCATCTTACTTGACTAACCGTCAGATGCTCAGCAAGGTTTTCCCACCCGGAAGGACTCAAGAGTGAGTACCCCATCATCCCACGTGGCATCAACCGGAGATGGTGCTGAGATTTATTACGAAAGCCATGGGGTTGGACAGGCGATCCTGAGTATCGGTGGAGTTGGTGCGGGGGTGTCCACATTCAGCACAATTGCACCGCTGATCAGCGAGGAGTTCAAATTCATCACGTACGATCGCCGCGGAACATACCGGAGTACAGGCGCCCGCGACCGCAGTTTGAAAATGGCGGAGCAGAGTACAGATATTATAGCTGTCCAGCGTGCCGCCGGAGTGTCATCTTCGGTTATTTTCGCGAGTTGCGGTGGGGCATCCATAGCGTTCGATCTGGTCTCGCGATTCCCCTCATCAGTGGATGCATTGGTAGTACATGAGCCACTCACCCTCAGTGTACTGCCTGACGCTGCAGAGCAGATTGCATTTTTCAGGCGGCTCCGTGAGACTAATTCTGAAGAAGGACCCGTGCCAGCAATGCGTATGTTCATGGAGCGCCACGACCTGGAAATAACACCGGCATTTCGAGCTCTGACTGAAAGATCTGGCGACAGTTCCTTTCGCAATGAAGTAATGCCAATGGCTGAATTCGTTCCGGATTATGAGGCTATTCGTGCGAGCGGAGTCCCTTTGATGATGGCGGTTGGAGAGGTGAGCCGCGCCGGCGGTTATGGGTTTGCGCGAACGGTACCCCTACTGGCCGAAAAATTTTCCTGCGAAACGGCTATTTTCCCTGGAGGTCATATTTTTCATGACCAACCTGAGCCATTTTCAGCTGCATTGAGGGCCGCTGTGCGTAAGGCACTAGAAGGGCAGGAAAGCAAGTGCGGCGCTGTCGGCTACTACTCCGGTCAGAAATCGTGGGCTGAACCGGCAGGCCCCCGAACAACGGCTTCAAGGACTACAACACCTTTCATTTCGACGGCGTCGGCCTCTCTTGGGAGGTAGAGGACGCCGTGATCAAGGCGGGGCAGGAAGTGTTCACCGGTCTGCCGGCCGAGATGGAGATCCGCAACGAGACCCGTGTGCATCTCCGGTATGAGCAGAAGTTCGGGGCGCCCTGGGCGCGGATCGAGCCCTTGCTGCCGGACCGGACGCCGAAGCGGGGAGACGCTGGCGTTGTGCGGGCCCACCAGCATGCGGCCGGGGGCCGCAAAAAGAGGCCTCGGCCAAAGAGCCGGCCGATCACGCCATCGGCCGGTCCCGCGGCGGACTGAGCACGAAGATCCACCTCGCTGCGGACGCCTGCTGCCGGCCCCTCGCCCTCGTGCTCACCGCCGGGCAGGCCGGTGACGTACCCGCTTTCACGGATGTGATGGCCTGCCTGCACGTTCTCGCCGCCGCGGGAGGCCGCGGACTCGGCCGGATGTGGTTCTGGCCGACACGGCGTATTCCTCCCGCGCGATCCGCGACCACCTGCATCGAGGCCCTTTCGAGCGGGATCGTGCCCTGTGCGCTTTGCCGCCCGGACCGCGAACTGCAGCTGCAGCTGCAGCTGCTCGACTGACCCTCGGGAATGCCCGCGGGGCCGCCGGGCCAGGACTCGTTCTCGGGGAGTGTGGTCCTGCGGCGGGTTGTTGCTTGCCGATCGCTGGCTCCGGATTCTGCGGTTCGGGCGGGACCAGGCGGAGCTGACGGCCAGGTCCTACGACGGCGGGGCCGCGCTATAACTCCGGTGGCGCCAGGCGACGGGGCGACGGGGCGACGGGGCCAGGCGACGGGGCGGCGGTGGCCGGAGGCCGGGCGCGTATCTCGGCTCATGACAGCGGTTGTTCACGGGGTTGGGAGGCAGGCACCCGGATTCATGGATGTGTGCTGTTCACGAGTGCGAGTTGGGGAGGCCCCCGTCAAGGTTCAAGGCGGGTTTGAAGGTTGTCCGCCCGTCGGCCCTGGTCCGGCGATCAGAAGTGGGGAAAAGTCTCCGGGATCGGTTCAACGAAACACTTGAAGTCATGAATGCCCGAAACATCGAACCGCCCAGGGCGGAGTCTGCCTTCAAGAGCTGCGACGAAGAGGGAGGAACTGCCGCTGCGCAACGGCGGTGGGGGACGCTGTTGGCGGTGAGCGCGGCCCAGCTCCTCGTGGTCCTGGACGGGACGATCGTGAATGTCTCGCTGCCCTCCGCGCAGAGCGCGCTCGGCATGTCCGACGCAAGTCGGCAATGGGCGATCACCGCGTATGCCCTGGCTTTCGGTGGACTGCTGCTGATCGGCGGCAGGGTCAGCGGCGTACTCGGCCATCGGCGCACGTTTCTCATCGGCCTGGTCGGCTTCTCCGCCGCGTCCGCGCTGGGCGGGGCCGCCGTGAACCCCGAGATGCTCTTCGGGTCCCGGGCCCTGCAAGGTGTCTTCGCCGCCGCGCTCGCGCCTGCCGGGTTGTCGCTGTTGAGTACCACGTTCACCGAACCGCACGAACGCGGTCGGGCGTTCGGGGTGTTCGCCGCGGTCGGCGCCACCGGATCGGCCCTCGGCCTGGTCGCAGGGGGCTTTTGACCGAGTACGCCAGCTGGCGGTGGTGCCTGTTCATCAACGTCCCGGTCGCCCTGCTCGCCGTGCTCGGCACGACATTGGTGCCATCGGACCGCCCCGTCCCCGGCGACGGAAGGCTCGACGCTGCGGGCGCACTGCTCAGCGCGACGGGCTTCGCCGCTGTGGTGTATGCCTTCAACGAAGCCGAACCGCTCGGCTGGGGTTCACCGAAGGTGCTGACACTGCTGGCCGGTGGTGTCCTGCTGCTGGCCGCGTTCGCCGCCGTCGAGGTGCGCGCTCCCCGCCCGCTGCTGCCGATGCGCGTACTTGTGCACCGTCTCCGTGCCGGTGCGCTCCTCTCGATCAGCCTGATGTTCGTCGCGATGTTCGGCTTCTACCTGTTCATGAGCTACTACACACAGACCGTCCTGGGCTACTCACCGGTCCAGGCGGGCCTGACCCTGCTCATCAACGCCCTGGCCGCCTTGCTCGGCTCCACCCTCATCGCCGGGAAACCGCACGGACGGGTCGCGCCCGCGGTGCTGGTCCTGCCGGGCCTGCTCGCCGCGGCCGCCGGGATGCTCATCCTGACCCGCTTGACACCGCAGAGCACGCACGTCCTGCCGCTGTACCTGGCGCCCGCCCTGGTACTCACCGGGCTCGGTCTCGGCTGCGTCATGCCCCCGACCGCCAGCCTGGCCACCGCGGACATGGACGGACAGGACATCGGAGCCGCATCGGCCGCCTACAACGCCTCCTAGCAACTAGGAGCCGCACTCGGCACCGCACTGCTCAACACCCTCGCGGCCGGCGCCACGGCTTCATACCTGGCGTCAGCACCTCACGCCACGCCGGGTGCGGCATCCGTCCACGGCTACACCACTGCCCTGGAAGTCGCCTTCGGCATCCTCGTCGCCGCCGCGTGCCTCACCGCACCGCTGACCACGACCCGCACCGCACGACAAACCAGGAAGGAGGCTTGAGTCGCGGTTGAGCCGCCTCGACCGGCCCCGTGCCACACTCGGCCCATGCTCCACAGGCGTGCTGATCAATCGCTGATCGAACGGACAAAGCAAATTCGCAGGGGCCTCACGGGGACCCCGCTGATTCCCCTGGCGGACGAGCAGTGCGACATCGTCGCCAAGCTGGAATTCTGCAATCCCGCCGGAAGTACCAAGGACCGTTCGGCACTGTGGATTCTGGAACAGGCAATCGGTCGCGGGGAGATAGCGCACGACACCACCGTGGTCGAGTCGTCGTCCGGCAATTTCGCGCTGGCCCTGGCTTTCTACTGCCATCTGCTCGGCATCTCGTTCTTTCCGGTCATCGATCCGCACTGCAACGAGGCCACCGAGGCCCAACTCCGGCTGCTGTGCGGGCGGGTGGAGAAGGTATCCATCCGTGATTCGGCGGGCAGCTACCTGAAGACCCGGCTGTCCCGGGTGCAGGAACTGCTGGTCGAACTCGACTCGGCCTATTGGCCCAATCAGTACGCCAATCCGGATGCCCGCGACGCGCATTACCGCTTCACCGGGGGCGAATTGATCGCGCAGGCCGGCCCGCTCGACTACCTCTTCGTCGGCGTGGGCACGGGCGGCACGATCGCCGGGCTCTCCCACCGGATCAAGGAAACGTACCCGGGCTGCGTGGTCGTCGCTGTCGACACCGAAGGCTCGGTGATCTTCGGAGGCCCGCCGAAGAAGCGGCGGATCCCCGGCATCGGCTCCAGCATCGTGCCGCCGCTGTGCGGTCAGGCGCTGATCGACCAGGTCGAGATCGTCTCCGAAGCGCGCGCCGTCGAAGCCTGCGGCGCGCTGGTCACCAAGTACGGCTTGTACGCGGGTGGTTCGACCGGCAGTACCTATGCCGCCGTCCAGGACTACTTCGCCCGTCACCGTCCCGGCGCACACCGTCCCCGGGTCGCCTTCATCGCCGCCGACCGCGGCCATGCCTACGCCCGGACCGTCTACGACCCCACGTGGGCACAGCAGCTGCGCGCGGAAGCGGTACAGCCCGCCGGCGTCGAAGCCCTGGCCGTCAACTGAAGGAGAACCAGCACGTGTCCACCCTGGCCCCGCCGCCGATGACCGTGATCGGCGCGGGCGACGTCGCCGCCGAGACGGACCGTCACCGTCCGCAGCTCATCGAGGTCGTCCGTGCCGCCTACCTCGCGCACGACGCCGGACAGAGCTCGAACCCGCACAGCTCGTTCCTGCGCTTCCCGCACCAGAACCGGTCGCGCATCATCTCCCTGCCCGCCTATCTGGGCGGCGAGTTCGAGGTCGCCGGCAACAAGTGGATCGCCAGCTTTCCGGACAACACACAGCACGGAATCCCCCGCGCCTCGGCCACGCTGATCCTCAACGACTGCGTCACCGGCTACCCGTTCGCCTGCATGGAGTCCTCGATCGTCTCGGCGACGCGGACCGCGGCCTCCGCGGTGCTCGGCGCGCAGACGCTGCTCGGCGCGCGCCGTGCCCGCCGGGTCGGCATCGTGGGCACGGGTCTGATCGCCCAGCACGTATGGCGGTTCCTGCGGGATCTCGACTGGGAGATCGACGGCTTCCGGCTCTTCGACCTCGACCCGGCGGCGGCGGGCCGCTTCGGCGCCGTCATGGCCGAGCACACCGGGGCCGAGATCGTGGTCGCCGACGCGGTGGAGGACGCGTTCACCGACTGCGACCTGGTGGTGCTGAC
Source organism: Streptomyces sp. NPDC059649 (assembly GCF_042734445.1). Lineage (NCBI taxonomy): Bacteria > Bacillati > Actinomycetota > Actinomycetes > Kitasatosporales > Streptomycetaceae > Streptomyces > Streptomyces sp. NPDC059649. Next base: position 549,439 of record NZ_JBHWDV010000001.1, on the reverse strand, counting down.
CACCGTGGCCGGCGAACCGCACCTGCACGACCCCCGGCTGCTGGCCCACAACCCGGTGGTCCTGCACCTGTCCCTGCGCGACCTCGCCCCCGAGATGATCCTCGCCGCCCAGAACTTCACCGACGACGTCGACCACGCCGTACGCGAGCGCACCTCGCTGCACCTGACCGAACAGCGCACCGGCAACCGGGACTTCATCGACGGCACCCTCGGCGACCTGCTGCGCGGGCGGCTGCGCCGGGACCACGGCCGCCCGGTGATCTTCTCGCCCTTCGGACTCGGCGTGCTCGACCTCGCCGTCGGCAAGTGGGTGCACGACCGGGTCGTCGCCGCGGGCCGGGGCCGCCGCGAGAGCGACTTCTTCACCGGGGTGGGGGTCTGACGCATGAGCGCCTCACCCGCCCCGCGCCCCGCCGGGGACCGGTACGTCGTCGTGGTGAACCACGAGGAGCAGTACTCGGTCTGGTTCGCCGACCGTGCCCTGCCCGCCGGCTGGACCGCCACCGGCGCGCAGGGCAGCCGCCAGGAGTGCCTGGACCACATCGAGCAGGTGTGGACCGACCTGACCCCGCGCTCCGTGCGAGCGTCCCGATGACGGCCGCTGGCCTCGCAGCGGTCTGGCTGCGCGGGCTCGGCAGCCGTGACCTCACCGCGGAGCGGCGCCTGTTCGTCTTCCCGCACGCCGGAGCCGGCGCCTCCGCCTACCGGCTCGCGGCCTACCTGCCGGACACCGTCGAAGTCTGTACGGTCCAGTTGCCCGGCCGGGAGACCCGGTTCGCCGAACCGGCCCTGACGTCCCTGGACGAGGCCGTGGCCGCACTCGCGCCGCTCATCGCGGACCACACGGACCTGCCGTACGCCTTCTTCGGGCACAGCATGGGCTCCCTGATCGCCTTCGAGACGGCCCGGCGGCTCCGTGCGCTCGGCATGTGCCTACCTGACCGACTGTTCCTGTCGGGCATGCGCGCCCCCGGCCTGCCGGACCGCGACCCGCGGCACACGCTGCCCGACGACAAGCTGCTCGCCACCGCCGAATTCGACGGCGTGGACGCCGAGTTGCAGGAGCTGTTGCTGCCGCTGCTGCGCGCGGACCTGACGCTCTGCGAGACGTACACGCACCGGGCCGAGGCACCCCTGCCCTGCCCTCTGACCGTGCTTGCCGGCTCGGACGACGACAGCGTCGACGCGACGGAGCTCGCCGACTGGCGCAAGCACACCTCGGCCGACTTCGCACTGCACCTGTTCCCGGGCGCCCCCCACCTGTATGTCCGTGGCGCGGAACGACAGCTGGCGGAGACGATCACGCGCACGTTCCCCGCACGGGGCTGAGAAAGGACCGTTCATGGCGCCGACCACCCTGGTCGCACTGTGGGAGCAGCAGGCCGCCCGGACACCCGACGCGGTCGCCGTCGTCGCGGGAGCACACCGCGCCACCTACGCCGACGTGGACCGCCGGGCCACGGCACTCGCCGCCGAGCTGCGGGCACGCGGCATCGGGCCGGAGGACCTGGTCGGCGTCTGCCTCGGCCGCTCGGTCGAGATGGTCGTGGCCCTGCTCGGCATCCTGAAGTCGGGTGCCGCGTACCTGCCCCTCGACCCGAGCTATCCGGCCGACCGGCTGCGGCACATGACCACCGACGCGAGGGCCGGGCTGTGGCTGTGCGACGCGGACCACCACGCGCAGGCCCTCGCGTGGGGCGTGGCCGACGTCCTGCTGGTCGAGGACCTCCCCGCGGAACCTCCCGCACCGGTGGCCCCGGTGATCCACCCGCACCATCTGGCGTACGTCATCTACACCTCCGGTTCGACCGGCCTGCCCAAGGGGGTGGCCGTCGACCACGCGGCGGTCGCCGCGTTCCTGCGGAGTGTCGCCGAACGCCCCGGCCTCGGGGCGGACGACCGGGTCCTCGCGCTCACCCCGCTGTCGTTCGACATCTCGATACTGGAGCTGTTCCTGCCGCTGACCCGGGGAGCGACGGTGGTGATGGCGCCGCGGGCCGCCAACACCGACCCCGAGCTGCTGGCCGCCACCATCGCCGAGGCGGGTGTGAGCGTCGTCCAGGCGACCCCCACCACCTGGCGGATGCTGCTGGCGTCCGGCTGGACGGACGGGCACGGCCGGGTACTGCTGTCGGGCGGTGAGCCGCTCGATCAGCAGCTGGCCCGCGACCTGCTCGCCACCGGCGGCACCCTGTGGAACCTGTACGGGCCGACCGAGGCGACGGTGTGGGCCACCGCCGCCCGGATCGACGCCGTGGCCGACCGCGTCACGGTCGGCACGGCCCTGTCCCACACCCGGCTGTACGTCGTCGACGAGGAGGGGCGGGAGGCCGGCCCAGGAGTCACCGGCGAGCTGTGGATCGGCGGCGCGGGCGTGGCGCGCGGCTACCTCAACCGGCCCGCGCTGACCGCCGACCGCTTCGTGCCCGACCCGTTCGGGGACGCCTCCGGACGCCTGTACCGGACCGGCGACCTCGCCCGGTGGTCCGCCGACGGCATGCTGGAGGTGCTGGGACGTAACGACCATCAGGTCAAGGTGCGCGGCTTCCGCATCGAGCTCGGCGAGATCGAGGCCGGTGTGCGCAGCCACCCCCGCGTCACGGACGCGGTGGTGGTCGTCGACCGCGAGGCGGCCGGCGGCGACCAGTTGGTGGCCTACCTCGTGCCCGCGCACGACGCGCGGAACCTCTCCGAGGACCTGCCCCGTCAGGTCCGTGACCACCTCGCGCGGCGGCTGCCCGCCCACATGGTGCCCCAGGGCTACGCAGTGCTCGACGCCCTGCCCCGCACCCCTGCCGGCAAGGCCGACCGCGACGCCGTGCGACGCATCCCGCACGGCCCGGTCCGGGCCAGCGGGCCGCTGCCCGACGACGCCCCGCTGCCGTCGCACACCGCGGCGGTGCGCCGGGTCTGGGCCGAGGTGCTCGGGCTCGACGACGTGTCCCCGTACGACGACTTCTTCGGCCTGGGCGGCCAGTCGCTCACCGCGGTACGGGCCGTGGCCCGGCTGCGTGCGGAGCTCGGCGTGCCGGTCGACGCCCGGTCGGTCTTCGCCCATCCGACACCCGCCACGCTGGCCGCAGCCCTGGACGGCGTGGCGCCCTCGGACGACGAGCCGATCCCCACGGCCGCGACCGCCGAACTCTCCTTCGGCCAGGAGCGGATCTGGTTCTTCGAGCAGCTCAACGACTCCGTGCCCGCCTACCACCTGCCGGTCGCCCTGGGCGTGCCCGGCGGGCGCGTCGACCTGACGCTGTTGCAGGACTGCCTGTCCGCGCTGGTGCGACGGCACCCGGCGCTGCGCACGGCCCTCGTCGCCGTCGCCGGCCGGTGCCGCCCCGAACTGCGCGAGCCGGGACCGGTGCCGCTGCGCCGCACCGAGGTCGCCGAGGAGGACCTGGACGCGCTGCTGACCGAGCGGATCCGCGCCCCCTTCGCCCTCGACCACGCACCACTGCTGCGCGCGGACGTGCTGCGCACCCCGAGCCGTGACCTCACGCTGCTGACGATCCATCACCTCGCCTGCGACGGCACATCGGTCGACCTGATGGTGCGGGAACTGGGCGAGATCTACACGGAGCTCGCCGCCGGCCGCCGCCCCGCCCCGGCACCGCTGCCCGTGACGTACGCCGACTACGCGGCCTGGCAGCGCGAACGACTCACCGGCACCGAGCTGGAGCGGCTGCTCGACCACTGGCGCACCCGGCTGTCCGGCGTGCCCGCCCTGGAGCTGCCGACCAGCCGCCCGCGGCCGGCCGTCGCGAGCCACCGCGGCCGCCGTGAACTGCTCCGCGTCCCCGCCGACTTGGCGCACCGGCTGCGCACGCTGTGCCGGTCCGAGGGCGTCACCTTGTTCATGGGCCTGCTGGCCCCGTTGCAGGTGCTGCTCGGCCGGTACGCCGACGAGAGCGATGTCGCCGTCGGCACCCTGGCAGGCGGCCGGCCGCGCCCCGAACTGGACGAGGTGGTCGGCTACTTCGTCAACACCCTCGTCCTGCGGACCGACCTGTCCGGCGACCCGACCTGGCGCGAGCTGCTGGGCCGGGTCCGCGAGGTCGCGCGGCAGGCGTACGCGCACCAGGAGCTGCCCTTCGAGAAGCTGGTGGCGGAGCTGAGCCCGGAGCGCGACCTGAGCCGCAACCCGCTCTTCCAGGTGCTGTTTGCCCTGCACGAGGAGCCGAGGGCCGGTCACCTCACCGAGCTGTACGACCGCAAGGATCTGGAGGGACGGCTCGGCACCGCCCGCTTCGACCTCGCCCTGGACGTGACGGACCACGCCACCGGAGCCGGTGACCTCAGCATCTCCGTCGAGTACGCCACCGACCTGTTCGACGGCGACTTCGTCCGGGGCCTCGGCCGGCACTTCCTGCGGGTGATCGAGCAGATGGTGACCGACGCCACGGCCCGACTGTCCGAGCTGGAGCTCGTCCCGGCCGAGGAGCTGCGTGCCCTCTCCCTCGGCAACCGCGCCGAGCCGCTGCCCGAGCCGACCACCCTGGTCCACCTGTGGGACCGCCAGGTGCGGACCACCCCGGACGCGGTCTGCGTGGTGGGCGACGGCCGGTCGCTGACGTTCGCCGAGATCGACGCGCGGGCCTCGGCCCTGGCCCGGGAGCTGCGGGCCGGGGGCGTGCGCCCCGAAAGCCTGGTCGGCGTCTGCCTGGAACGCTCGGTGGAGCTGGTGGTCGCCCTGCTGGGCGTGCTGAAGGCGGGCGGCGCCTACGTCCCGCTCGACCCCGGCTACCCGACGGACCGGCTGCAGTACCTGCTGGCCGACTCGGGCGTACGCCTGGTCGTCGCCGACCCGGGGCACCCCGCCTCGGCCCTGTTCGGCGACGGCGTGCGGCTCGTGGCGGTGGACCAGGAACCCGGGCCGGACCCCGGGCCGGCCGAGGAGGCACAACCGCACCACCTCGCCTACGTGATCTACACGTCAGGCTCGACCGGCAACCCCAAGGGCGTCGCGATCACCCACGCCAACATCACCGGGTTCCTGGCGTGGAACCAGCGGCTGTGCCGGCTCACCGGGCGGGACCGGGCCCTGCTCAACCACTCGGTGGCGTTCGACAACTCGGTCTGGGAGATCTTCCAGTGCCTGGTGTCCGGCGCCGAACTGCACCTGGCGAGCCCCACCGCCGCCTACGACCCCGAGGAGTTCCTGCGAGAGGTCGCCGAGCGCGGCATCACCACGCTCAACGCGACGCCCTCGCAGATGCGGATCCTGCTGGAGTCCGGGACGGATCCCGCTCCGCGACTCGCCTCCGTGCGCCTGGTGTTCACCGGCGCCGAGGCGGTGCCGCACGAGGTGGCCCGCCGAATCCTGTCCTCCACCGCGCCGGGATGCCAGGTCTTCAACGAGTACGGGCCCACCGAAGCGACCGTCACCTCGGCGTTCTGCCCGATCACCGAGGAGCTGCTCGACCGGCACGGCCACCTCCCGAGCGTCCCGTTCGGCCGGGCGACCGACAACGCGCACCTCTACGTGCTGGACCCGCAGCTGCGCCCGGTCGCCCCGGGCTGTCGCGGCGAGCTGTACGTCGGCGGCAGCGCGGTCGGCCGCGGCTATCTCGGCAGGCCGGCCCGCACGGCCGCGGCGTACCTGCCCGACCCGTACGCCGCGGAGCCCGGCGCCCGTATGTACGCCACGGGCGACGTGGTCCGGCTGCTGCCCGACGGAAACCTGGTCTTCCTCGGCCGCAACGACCACCAGGTCAAGGTGCGCGGCTTCCGCATCGAGCTCGGCGAGATCGAGTCCGCACTGCAGAGCCACCCCGCCTTGTCCGACTGCGTGGTGGCCGTGCGCCGCACCCGCGCCGATGTGGACCAGCTGGCGGCCTACCTGATCCCCGAGCACCCCGACCGGTCCGCCCCGGACCCGGCGGAATTGCGCGCCCACCTGGCGGAGCAACTGCCGCCGTACATGCTGCCGCAGAGCTACACCGTGATCGACGCGATCCCCCTCACGCCGAACGGCAAGGTCGACCGGGGCGCACTGCCCGACCCACGTCCGGCGTCCGCCCCGGCCCCCGCCACCCGCCGGGCCGTCACCAAGCAGCAGCTCCTCGTCGCCGAAGTGTGGCGGGAGTGCCTGGGCGTCGAGGACGACTTCGGGCCGCAGGACGACTTCTTCGACGTCGGCGGCACGTCGTTGACCATCACCACGGTCGCGGGCCGGCTCGGCGAGCGACTCGGGCGCCGGGTCTCGCCGGCCCTGGTCTTCACCCACCCCACCGTCGCGGGCCTCGCCGAGGCCCTGGAGGCGGCCACACAGCGATGAGCGGCACCAACGGCACACGCGTCGTACTGCTCGATGCCTCTCCGTCGAGTCACGCGCCGGCGTAGGCGTTGATGTTCCGCGGCTGCGCCGTCGTCCGCGTACCGCGCACGGCGAAGACACCTCCGAAGGGTCCGCGGTGGTCGCATCGGCGTCTGCGGCCAGCCGTGGCTCAGGGGCTCGGCCGGGCGGCTGTTGCCTCTGCTGCCCGGCGAGGAGCCGATCGCCTCCAGTGGCTGCCCGGCCGATGGCGGGCACCCCGCCGTTGCATGTGCGCCACCGCTGCGGCGAACGGCTCGGCGCGCTCGGCCTCGCGGGCGGCGCGCGGGTGCCGGTCGGGACAGCGTGGGGCCGTAGGGCCGCGAGCTGGCGAATGGCCAACGCAGGGAACGCCGACCGCCGCCCGGTGTCCTGCCGGGCGGCGGTCGGCGGTGAGCGCGGTGCTCGCTCGACAGGCGCGGGCAGGCTCAGCCGACGGGGTCGCCGTCGAGGTGCTCCACGGCGGCGACGTCCCCGGCCGGTGCGGCCTTGCTCGTGGTGGCTGGCCGCCGGTCGACCCCGATCACGAGCGGTACGGCCAGCACGCTGATCGCGGTGAGGAACACCCAGGGCAGCGCCGCACCGCCCTCCAACAGCGCGGTGAGCAGCGCCGGGGCCACCGCACCGCCGATCGACCAGGACAGCTGGTAGACGGCCAGATAGCGGCCCCGCAGATGCTCGGGGGCCAGCACCACGCTCAGTTCGCTGGTCGGCGGCGAGCTGAGGATCTCGGCCACGGTGTAGAGCACCATCGCGATCAGCAGCCCGGCGATCACCGCCCGGCCGGGCAGCACGAGCAGCGTGCCGAAGACGACGAACGCCGCCGCGTTGAACAGCAGGGCCAGCACCAGCACCGTCACCGGTCTGCGGGCCTCGATCCACCGGCTGGCGAGCGTCTGGAGCAGCGCGACCATGGCGGCGTTCAGCACGACGAACACGCCGACGATCCAGGCGCCGACATCGAGGTGGTCCACCGCGTAGACGGCGAGCAGCACCGTGATCACCGTGGAGGCGAAGACGAAGGAGATGTTCGCCGCGACCAGCCGCAGATACCGGGTGTCCTTCAGCACGGTGCGGTAGCCGCCCGAGGATTGTGCGGTGGTTTCGCCCGCCGCCTGCTCCGGCTCGACGGGTTGCGGAGGCAAGGGCTTCGGCTCCGCGGGCCCGGCGCCGGCCGTCTCGCTCGTGTCCGCGCCCCGCAAGGTGATCACGAGCCAGCCTGCGACGGCGAAGGTGACCACGTTGATCACCACGACCGCCCGCAGCCCGGTGACGGTTCCGATGCTCAGGGCCACCGCGGACGCGGCGCCGCCGAAGCCGACGCCGACATTGCGCAGAGCACGCACGAAGCCGAACCAGCGGGCCCGCTCGACGCCCCGGGCGACCAGCACGGTGAGCGGACTGTTGCCCATCCAGAAGGCTGTGGACCCCAGTTGCACCACGAACTGCCACAGCACGATCTGCCAGGCCGTCTGCGAGAACAGGAATCCGATGAATCCGGCCGCCGAGATCCAGTTGCCCACAGCGACCACGGTGCGCGGACCGTATGCGTCCAACAGGCGCCCGACGAAGAGCGGAACGGGCAGGACGAGCAGCTGGCCGACGGTCAGCGCGGTGCCGATGGCGACCAGTGACAGCGTCGTCGTCTTCACGAAGAAGACGACGGTGAACGCCACCGCCAACCCGTTTCCCAGGCTGTCGATCAGATTGGCCGTGACGAATCGGCCTTTCCCCGCGAGGTCCGGCAGACCCCAGGCCGTCCGAATCCGCCGCCATGCCGAAGGCGCGGGGTGCTGCTGCGGCATCATCACTTCTCTTTACTTCGCTGCATCGGCCGGCAATTCACCCACGGCAGGCACTTCGCCCCAGACGGGCCGCTCGCTCTGATGGAAGACGGCTGCGCTGCGCGCCTTGGCATGCGCCGCGATGGAGATGATGCTGCCCGAACCGGCCGGCACCACCTTGGCATACGTTCCTGCACAACCATCCGGCGTGTAGAACATGCCATAGGCCGCATGCCATTCCTCGGTTTCCCCGGATACCGGGTCGACCACCAGCTCCGGCCGCGGGATCACTCTCTGTTGTACGACACATCCTTCGGCTGCGGAGTTCTCCAGAGCCCGCCGCCACGTCGCGTCGTCCGTTTCCCAGCCCACCACGACGCCGACTCCGCCGCCGCGCGCGTTGACCTTCAGGATCAACTGCTCGCGCCGCTCCAGGCATTCGTCGACGAGGTCGGTGTCCGTCTTGAGCGCGTCTGTGTTGATCAGTCGGGTCCAGGGCAGCACCCGGTCGATGAGCCGGCACTCGTCCTCGCTGAGATTGCGCCGCCGTGCGGGGTCCGAAAGCAGCGCCATACAGGCCTTGTTGGCGAACATATTGCTGGAGAGCGGGGTCCACAGCAGCGTCCCGCCCGCCCGGTGCGCACGCAGCAGGGGTGCGACCAGGTCCCAGCCGTCGGGTTCATCGGCGATCTGGTCCGGGACGAAGGCGCGGTAGATCACGTCGATCTTCGTGTCCCCGAGGTAGAGCGCCTCACCACGTTCGTGCACGTCGGAGACCTCGGCCAGCAGGATGTCGAAGCCCGCCGAGCGCAGTGCGGACTGGAAGTTGCGCCAGAGCTCGCCGTAGTCCGTCATACCGCCACGCCATTCCAGCATGGCCACCACCGGCTCGCGGCCGGGTGCCACCGGGGCGCCGAAGCGGCGCAGCGTCTCCACCACGGCGCGAACGGGGTGCACGTAACCGAGCCGGTTCCGGCGCGCGAAGTCCGCGAAGGCGTCGACCTCCATCGCCGCCTGGGACATTTCACTCGCGAGGCCCCAACCACCGGACTCGCTTCCCAGATTGGTCTCGAGGAGTTTGAACGAGGTGCCGTCGTGATACATGTCGGCACGGCCGAAAGAGGGCGGCAAGAGGTCACCGAACCGCCGTATCACTTCCCAGTGGCCGTCGCTGATGCCGAGTGCCGACCGGAATGCCTCCAGATCGCCGCCGAACATCCGGTCCGGCAAGGAAAAGAGTGTTTCGACGAGGTGCTGCAGGTCGTCGGCGAAATCGTGGATCTCCCGCTCGGCGACGAAGAGGGGCCTGGCCAAATACTCGCCATGCCAGGGCGCGAGCGTGGAGAATTCCTTGACGTGCTGGGCGACCGTGGGCAATGCGCTGCCCGGTGTGCGGAACTCCTCGTTGTACTGGGCCGTTACCCGCTCCGCCGACATGAATTCTCCGCTCCTGCTCGATGGTGACGGGGCTCCTCGGCCCGCAGGGGTCACTGTTTCACGCCGACTTCCGGTGCCACTCAATTGCGGCTCAATTCTCGGCCCACGGCCCCTCTGGACACCGAGCATCCGTGTTATGACTAGAGTGCTTCAACACCCGTAAAAGGACAGTTCCGCAGCCACGGGGGAACGTTTGTCGTTGCCGGCTGGTCTTCACCCAGCCGCTGTTCCGGCCGGCCGGCCTGGCGGGAGATCGATCGGTGATCCTCACCCGCATCAACCGCTGGTCCCACACGGCCAATTATCACCTACGCAAGATGTTCCGCACACTCAGCGTCCGATCGCGCAGCGAACCCGCGGGCACGGTCAGGCCGAGACTATGGGAGGCGCCATGACCGCCACGACGGACACTTTCGCCGACGCCATCGGCGGGCTCGGGGACACCGAGTGGGACCGGCTCGCCGGCGACAGGTTCTACTCGTCGGCGCTGTGGCTGCGGGTGTGCGCCATCGACCCCGGGCCGGTCTCCGGCGGACTACACGTGGAGACCCCGGGCGGCGGCCGGGCCGCGATCCCCGTGGCGGCGGTGACCGATGAGCCCACCCCGGACCTGCGGTGGCACGACATGCTTGCCGCGCGCGGTCTGCCGGCGCCCGAGCCGGGTGGCCTGCTCATCGGCCAGCGCCGGGGATACCTGGCGCACCTGCTCACCGGCGAGGGAACCGATCGGACCGAGGCCGCCGCCGGAGTGCTCGACGCGGTCCGCGCGCTGCGCTCGCCCCTCCACGAGGAGTCGAAGATCGCCCGCGTGGCGATGTACCTGACCACCGAGGACGTGGGGGCGCTGCGTGCGGCGGGGGTGCGGACCGCCCCGGTCGCGCTGAAGACCGACGCCTGGATCGAGATCCCGCCCGGCGGCTACCCCGCCTGGCTGGAATCGCTGTCGGCGCACCGGGCGCGCCGTATCCGCAGTGAGATACGGAAGTTCGAGAAGGCCGGATACGAGATGGAGCACCGGACGCTCGCCGAGTCCTGGCAGGACGTCGCCCGGCTGCTGGCCCGTTCGCTGCTGCGCTACGGCAGAACCGTCGACGTGGCCCCGATGGCCGAGTCCTTCCGCAAGCAGGGTGAACTCGCCGGTCCGCGCGCCGAAGTGGTGCTGTGCTCGCGCCCCGGCGAACCGCCCGTCGGCTTCTGCCTGTACTACCGTTGGGGCGACACCGTGTACCTGCGGGGGCTCGGCCTCGACCACGACCAACTCGCCTCGGCCGCCGAGTACTTCAACCTCACCTACTACATGGCGGCGCGGCTCCCGGGAGTGCGCTGGATCCACGCGGGCACCGAGACCGCGGAAGCAAAGGCACTGCGCGGCGCGAAACTCCGGCCGCTGTGGCTGCTGGACCTGTCCGAGGACAGCCCGCTGGCCGGGTACGACGAGGAGATCCGCGAGCACAACCGCGCCCTGCTCGCCCGCCTGCGCGACTCCTCCCCCGCGATTTCCGACGCCCTGATGGACGAGCTCTGGGAGCCGTACTGCTGAGGCCAACTGCCGTCGCAGTAAAGGGAGTTCTTCCACGCCGAAGACCCGGCCGGCTCCTATGGGAATCCACGGAAGAGCCGGCCCGGGTCTGTGGCTGCTTCTAGGCCTTCATGCCTGGCCGACTTCACTCGGCCGGCTGTGTGGTACAGCTCGTGCGCCCACCAGCGTCAGCAACGCCCGCCTGAAGCCAAGCGGGCAGCAGCTCCGCCTCGTGCGGCCGGTCCATGGGCTCAGGCCACCGGGTTGAAGTCGACCTGGAGCATGTCGCGCACGCCCGAGGTGCCCTCGGAGACGGTCGGCGAGACCTCGTGGGTGATCATGTTGTCGTCGAAGAACATGGAGTCGAGCGGCTGGAGCAGGGTGGTCCGCACGCTGTCGCTGCCATCGTTGGGGTGGACGGTGGACAGGCCGCCGGTGACGCCCTCGCGGCGCATCAGGTGCAAGCCGACGCAGGAATGACCGTCGCGGTGGCGGCCCTCGGGGGTGGGCAGGCCATCGGCGCCGGCGCGGGCGACGACGCGGACCAGGTGAACCCCGACCGTCCACGAGGTATTGCCGTTGACCGCGGTCGCCATCCGGGCGTCGAAACTGACCAGGGCGCGCATACCGGCGCTGAGCAGCACGTCCTCGGCTATCGGCTCGAAGACCCGGTCCTTGCCCTTCCAGAGCGGGATGGCGTCCTGGCGGAAGACGGCGTTGGGCAGGACCTCGAAGGTGACGCTGTCGCCGTCGACGTCGACGCGCAGCCGGCCGTAGCGGCGCTCACGGTAGACGCCGACGCCGTCGACCTGGGTGTCGACCGGCAGGTTCTCCCAGGCGCCGCGGAGTTCCTCGAGGTCGTCGTCGCTGATCAACCCGGCGAGCTCCTGCTTGCGCATGATGACGAAGCCGGTGTGGCGGACCTGCTCCGAGAAGGTGGGCACGCCGTCACGGAGCTGCGGTCCGGTGGTCAGCGTGTTGCTGGTGCTGTTGCTCATTGGTGCTTCCTCTCTGCACGGGTGTCCCGGCGGGGCCGGCGTTTCCGGCCGGGCCGGGTGCGGTTGATGTCGCGGATCTTCGACAAGACGGAGTGACGTCGCGCGCCCAGCTCCCGGCTGTGCTCACGACTGGCAGCGGCCGGGGTGCCGAGAAGTCATGTTCGGTGCCGATCGCCGGAGGCGTGGTGTGTCGTGGCGGGTGCTCACTCCTGCTCCTCGTACTCGACGTGCAGCGTGCGGGCGAGGTGGGCGAGGTAAGCCTCGGCCTCCGCGTCCGACTCGTGGTGGGAGAGCACGACCGCCGGGTTTCCGGACCAGTCCGGATAGGGGCGCAGCACGGCGCCGGGGCCCGCGGTCTGCACCACGTAGTCCACCTGCGGGTGGGTACGCACCGCGTCCAGGCCGCGTATCCGCTTGACCCGTCCGCCGCTGCCGATCGGCACCAGGTACGCCGCCGCGTGGCCGGCCGGTGCCGGCTCCTCACGCCAGCAGAGCGGCTCCTGGCCGAGGTGGATGCGCAGTGCCTCGGCGGCCAGGTCGATCCCGCTGCTGACGTGGGCGAGGTGGTGCATATTGCCCCCGCCGCCGAGGCGCGCAGTCATCTCCAGCAGCACCGGCCGCACCCCGCCGACCAACCGCAGTTCGGTGTGCGTGGTGCCGTCCGTGACGCCGAAGGCGCGGTGGGCACCGATCACCTCCGCCTCGATCGCAGCGAGTATCTCGGCCGGCAGTTGGGCGGGGGCCCGCAACGTGGTCTCCTCGAAGTAGGGCCCCGTCAGCTGTCCCTTCCAGCTGACGGCACAGACCCGTACCTGCCCGTGGTACACGAGGGATTCGGCGGAGATCTCCGGCCCGTCCAGGTACTCCTCGACCAGCACACCGCTGTCCGAGTCCGATCCGTAGGCGGCGCCCAGGTGGGTTTCGACGAGCTCCCAGGTACGGGCCACCGCCTGCTCAAGGCTGTCCCGGTCATCCGCACGGATCACACCGAAACTGGAGTGGCCGTTCGCTGGTTTGACCACGACGGGGAACCGCAAGGTCAGCGCGTCGGTCCAACTGTCGGGATCCTTGATGACCACGAAGCCGGGCACGCCCAGACCCGCTTCCAGCAGGCGTTGGCGCATGCGGCGCTTGTCGCGCACCACGGCCGCCGCCTCCTCGGTCAGCCCGGTGAGGCCCAGCTCCCGAGCGGCGCGCGCCACGAACGGGATGACCCTTTCGTTGCCCGACATGATGCCGCCGAAGGGCTCCCGCCGGTAGCGGTCGGCGAGCGCGGACAGCGCACCGTCCGGGTTTCCGTCGATGTCCAGCGGCAGCAGTTCGACCACCGCGTTGGCCCGCCCGGCGGACTCCACCGAGTCGTCGCCCCTGGGGATGAGGATCAGGTCGATACCGGCACGCTCGGCGGCCTCGAACACCCAGGGGAACACGGACAACTGGCCGGCGAGGACAAGTTTCGGGCGGTGCGGCATGACGGTTCTCCAAGGTTCGGCTGTGGGGACGGGTTCGGGCACGGCGCGCCGGCCGGTACGGTGCGTGAGGTCATCCCGGCGATCACGGAGCTGAGCTCGGCATTCGACCTCGTTTCGCTGAAGCGGCCGCCGCGCACCACGCGCCGGAGACGCACGTGACGACGGGCAAGGTGGTACGGGAGCCGTGAGGCGTCAGGCGGAGCACATGACCGGCGCGCTGCTCGACCGCGCTGCGAACGGGCGTATCCCCGGCTCCCATTCGTAGGAGAACCGGCCGTTCACGCACGGCTGCTGCGCGCGCAGCAGGTAGCTCTCCGCCAGCTCCTCCAGCAGGTCCTCGGCCCGCTGGTCGCTGATCCCCAGGGCCGCGGCGGCAAGCGCCGGCGTGAGCCGGTCGGGGGCGCCGGGAGACAACAGCGCGTACGCCAGGGGCCGCAACTCGGTGGGCAGCGTCGCGAGCGTCCGGTCGAATCCGGCCCGTACGCCCAGCGGATCGCTGTTGGCGCCCCCGGACGCGAGGACCCAGGCAGTGGCCTGCCGGGCCGTCCAGTGCGGGCGGCGGCGCAACTGCGAAGCGACCGCGAAGAGCGCGCCCGGCAGCCCCCGGCACAACCGGGCCAGCCGTCGCAGCCCGTCCGGGTCCATGGCGACCGGGTGTCCGGGCACGGAGGATGCCAGCAGGTGCAGACAGTCGTCGAAGGGCAGGCCGGCCAGTTCGACGTGGACCGCCGACGAGGACACGAACAGCCGCCGTCGGCTGCCGATCACCACGCCGCAGCCGGCGCCGGACGGCAGCAGCGGCGTCAAGTCCCGCACGTCGCAGACGTCGTCGAGCACCACGAGGACGCGCAGGTTGGCGGTCCAGGTACGGAACAGCAGGCTCAGGTCGGTCGTGCCCAGCCGCAACTGCTCCTCCGTCGCGCCGAGTCCACGCAGGAACGAACGGAGGATCTCGGCGGGCCGCACCCGCCGGCCGGCGCCGTCACGGAGACGCGCATAGAGCCGTCCGTCCGGGTAGTGACCGCTCACCTGATGCGCGGCGTGCAGGCACAGCTCGCTCTTCCCCGTGCCGGGGGCGCCCCCCACGATCACCAGCGGCCGGTCCTCCCGCGTCCGGCCGGCCAGCACCGCGGTGAGGCGCGCCAGCTGGCCGGCGCGTCCGGTCAGGGGCTCGCGCGGGGCGGGCAGATGGCAGGGTGCCCGGGTGGTGGCGATCACGGCCGTGAGCCGCCCGGCGGGACGCAGCAGCGCCTCGTCCGACGTGAGCACGGCCGTGTGCAGGGCCTGGAGTTGGGGTGAGGGGTCGAGTCCCAGCTCGGTGGCGATCCGCTCGCGTGCGCGCTGGTAGACCTGGAGCGCTTCGGCCCGCCGGTCCATGCGGTAGAGGGCCGTCATCAGATTGCCCTGGGCCCGCTCGTCCGTCGGTTCCCGCCCGGCCATCGAGGTGAGTTCGCCGAGCACCTCGTGGTGTCGGCCGAGGTGCAGGTCGGATTCGATCCGCAGGTGGTGTGCGCCGGTACGCAACTCCTTCAGGCGGACCGCCTCGGCCTTCAGCGTGGGCCCCTTGCGTACGTCCACCAGGGCGTCGTCCCGCCACAGCTGCAGCGCCGCGGCGGCCGTGTCACGGGCCCGGGCGAAGTCCTGGTCACGGAACTCCGCTCGGGCACGGGCGAGCAACGGCTCGCACCGGAAGGCGTCCACATGGTCGGCGGGCAGCGACAGCTGGTAGCCGCCGTCGACCGTGCCCAGCAGCGGCCCGGCCGCCCGTACCGCGCCGCCGCTCCTCGGATTGCCGAGGGAGAACCGCTTCCTGAGCTGGTACACGTACGTCTGCAGCGCGGTGTGCGCGCTGGCCGGCGGGGTGTCGTTCCACAGCTCGTCCATGAGTTGCTCGAAGGGCACCACCCGGCCCGCGTTCAGCACGAGCATCGCCAGTGTCTGACGTACTTTCTGGGCGGCCGGCGCCATGTCGACGCGGTGATCGTCCCCGTAGGCCTGGAGCGGCCCGAGAAGGTTGATTCTCATGAAATTCCCCCTGCCTCATGTTCGTTCGGTCCCCATCGGACCGGCCGGCGACGCCACCGCCAGGCCCGACCGCTCGGGCCGGGCGGTGAGGATGTGCTCGGCCGCCCGGTGTCAGGAACTCCTGGCCCCGGCCACCGCGGCCAGGTGCGGGTGGTGTCGGGCAACGATGTCGGGGAAGGAGCGGATCAGCCCTTTCATGACGTTGTCGCCGTAGAGGGCGAACAACGGGTTGCCGGCGACATCGATGACTCCACCGGCGCCCTCGACATAGGGGCTGGGCAGTGGCTGCATCGTGGCGTCCAGCCGGGGGTTGTAGAAGAAGGGAATGGAGTAGCGGTCGACACCCGGGGCGGGCCGGACCACCCGGTGGAGGGTGGCACGCACATAGCCCCTCGTCGCCACCTCCAGCAGCTCTCCCAGGTTGACCACGAACGCCCCCGGGATCACCGGCACATCGGCGAACTGGTCGTCCTCGACCGCGACCTGGAGGCCGCCGTGGCCGTCCTGGACCAGGAGGGTGAGCAGCCCGAGGTCGTTGTGGATGCCGGTTCCCTGGCCGGAGCCGGCGTTCTCGCTCGTCCGCGTGGGACCGGGGTAGTGCAGGAGTTTGAGGTGGATCTGCGGATCCGGATCGACCACGTCGTCCAGGAAATCGGCGGGGGCGTCGAGCGATTCGAGCATCAGCCGTAGCAGTTGATGTGACAGAGCGGTCAGCCGGGTGATCCATGACTCGATGGCCGGGCGCAGCTCGGACATCGCCTCGGGCCACTCGTTCGGGCCGATCAGGCACCGGTAGGCGGGTTCGCCGGGCGCGGGCGTCCTCGCGGGCTGCTCCGGCCCGATGTCCAGCTGCTGGCGCTGGTCGGGGATGCCCTTGGTGTGTTCGCGGCCGAGTTCGGAGTAGCCGCGGAACAGCGGCGAATCGAGGATGTTCAGGGCGAGCCGATCGGCCTCGGGCAGGGCGAAGAACCGGCGGGCCAGGTCGAGCATGTCCTCGGCGTCCTCGATGCCGTGGCCGACGAGCTGGAAGAAGCCGATCTCGTGGATGGCCTTGCGCAACCGGTTCAGGAACTCTGCCCGGGTTTCTTGTGAACCGGTGGCGTCACGGAGGTCGAGCACGGGAAAGGGGTCGGTCACGGCAGCTCCTTCGGATCGCTGGTCTGGTAGGTCGTCGGGTCGATCACGCCGGCGTCCCGGAACGCTTCCTGCCGCTCCCTGCAGGCCGCGCACCGTCCGCACTGCAGCGCGTCGCCGCGAAAGCAGCTCCAGGTCTCGGTCCAGGGGACGCCGAGTTCCTCACCGAGCGACACCACGTCGCTCTTGCGCAGCCTGACCAGCGGCGCTGTCAGGGTCAGGTCGGGGTGCGCGTATCCGCGGGTCGCGATCCGCTCCATGGCGAGGAAGGAATCGATGAACGCGGCATTGCTGTCGGGCGCGGCCTGCAGGTCGTCGACCACCCCGACGGCCACCGCTTCCGCCTGCTCGGCGACGGCGACCGCGAAGGCGACGGACAGCAGAAGGGCATTGCGGTTGGGTACGACGTTCGGGCTGCCGCCGGTCGACCCGCTCTCGTGATCGGGCACGTCGACGGTCGGGTCGGTGAGCGAGGAGCCGCTCAGGAGCTTGCCGACGGGGCTGAGGTCGACGACGTGGTGCGGCACCCCGAGCGATCGAGCCGCCTTCGCGGCGAACTCGTGCTCGACGAGATGACGCTGGCCGTAGTTCACGGACAGCAGGTGGAGGGTGTGTCCTTGCGCCTGGAGGTGGTAGGCCATGGTGACCGAGTCCAGGCCGCCGGACACGATTGCGACAGTTTTCGGCATGCGTCGCCTTCCGGCAGACGGGAATGGAGGGAGGATCAGTGCTCAAGAATCAGGGCCGCGGTGTGCTGTGCACCGAAACAGCGGCGGACCTGCGGGCGTCGGTCACGCCGCCGGCGTGGCCGGGACGAGGAGCCGGGCGGATCGGTTGCCCTTGCGGTAGGTCAGTTCGACTTCGGGCCGCGGACCGTCCAGCCTCGTGGTGACGGTCCGCTCCTCGCTCCACCCGACCAAGCGGTACTCGTTTCCGCCAAGGGCCACCAGCGGGAAGAGGTGATCCTGGGGAGATCGCACGGCGAGGCCCGTGCCGGTGTCGACGATGCTGAAGCTGGCCTGCGGCTGCGGGCCGGTGAGCGACCCGAACACCTCTATTTCCAGCAGGTGCGCCGGCGCGTCGAACGAACACCGGGCGGCTTCCCGCTCTCCGTCGGTCGTGGCCACGGCCGGACGGTTGTAGAGCACCTCGGGGCCGTTGAAGTAGTCGGCCCAGTCGGCCGGGAAGAGCTGGGCGAGCTCCGGTGTGACGAGCACGTCCACGACGAGGTGCACCCGATGCTCGGGGCCGAGGTTCTGGATCTGGTGCTTGCGGCTGAAGTCGCCGAACCAGAACTCACCGGGCTGCCAGCGATGAATCGCTCCGTCAAGGTCCAGCGAGGCTTCCTCGTGGGTGATGACCGGGATGTGCAGCCGGGCCAACCCCCAGTCCGGGGCGAACTTGGGATCGGAATGGCGGTATCCGACGACGCCGGGTCCGAGATCCAGGAATCGGGCTGCGTAAAGGGGTCCGGGAATCGAGCGCAGGACCTCCCGCACGTACGGCATGTGGTCCAGCCACTCGGTGTCGGCGAACTCCGCACTGCCAGGGCCCCCTGGGTCGGTACGGGTCTTGTCACCACCGGGGCTGCGCACCGGGAGGCAGCGCCAGTCCTGTTCGGCCCACCTGGACACTCGCCCGTTCTCGTGCGAGCTCTGCTCGTCCCACAGGTGGTCGCGCGCCGTCATGAGGTCGGCCACCAGCCGGTCGGCGTCCAGTACGGGGAGCAGCCGAGCCGCTTCCGCAGGCGTCGAAGAATCATTTTCGTTCATCGTTGTCCTTTCATGTCGACCGGCCCGGATTCACAGGTGTGTCGAAGAGAACGGCCGCCGGCACGGCGAGCAGGACGCATGCGCGAGCAGCGTCACGCCCGTAAGCGCCGCCCCGGACGCGGCACTGTCGGAATCCGATGGCTCGTCACGCCCGGAGCAGGTCGAACAGCTCACCCCGGAGCCCGGAGTCCGTGCCGAACTCCCCGCGATACGCGGTCGATGTCATCTGCGCGGCAGCCTTGATGCCGCGCATCGTCATGCACAGGTGCTCGCCCTTCGCTATGACCGCGACGTCCGGGGTGCCGCTCAGGGTGCTGATCTCCAGCGCGATCTGGTCCACGAGGCGCTCCTGGACCTGCAGCCGGTGCGCGTACTGATGGGCGACCCTGGCGAACTTCGACAGGCCGAGGAGGTGCCCCGTCGGGCGGTACGCGATCGTCACGGAGCAGTTGAACGGCAGGAGATGGTGCTCGCACAGCGACCAGACCTCAATGCCTGAGACGACGACGAGCTGGTTGGTGCCGGTGGTCTCGAACAGCGTGCCCAGCGAACCCGGGTCGTAGTTGATGAACTCTCGCCACCAGCGGGCGAATCGCGCAGGTGTGTCGCGCAGTCCGTCGCGCTTCGGGTCCTCGCCGATCTCTTCCAACAGTTGGCGGGCGAGCTCGACCAGTGGGTCCTCGGTCGTCCTCGACGCTGACGCGTCACCATTCAGGTCCAGTTTTGTCACCGACATGCGGTTACCTTTCGTCCGGGCTTCGGAGTTGCCGACCTCACGGCCGGTACTCGGCCCACGTCTTGGGAGTTTCTGAGACGCGCACGCAGGTCAACTCGGGGAACTTCACCGACCAGGTCCCGTAGACCCAGGCCGCCATGTTCTCGGCCGTCGGATTTTCTTCCATCACATCGTTCAGATGCCGGTGATCAAGATGAGTGTCCAGCCAGGCCTTGAAGGCGGACAAATCTCCGTAGTCGCGAACGAAGCCCACGGGCAACAGGTCCGTATCGTCGGCTCCAAGCTCCAACTCGATCACATAGTTGTGCCCGTGCATGCGGGCACACTGGTGCTCAGGAGCAAGGCCGGCAAGCCGATGACTGGCCGAGAATTCAAATTTCTTCGTGATGCGAAATGCCATCGATCCGAGTTCCCCTTCTCCATTGCGTGCGTCGTTGCTCACACGCCGCGTTTTTCGTCCCACACCAAGGTGTGCAGTCTGGTCGTCAGGTTCCAGCCGCGCTCCACCACCGCGTCGGCCAACTCACTCAGGTGTTTGGTGACATCGTCGGCGGTACGCCCGATCGGCATGATCCATACCGAGGGCAGGTCGAAGGCGGTGACCAGCTGGGCCACTTCGTCGAGATCGCGGGTGTTCTGGCAGACGAACTTGAACGTGCTTCCCGGCAGTGCCGAAAGACTGGTGAGTGCGGCCGGGACGATCCTGCGCTCAAGGGCGTCGCCCGAGTGCGACAGCTTCGGCGAGACATTGAACCTGACGCCCGCGGCGATGAGTTCGGGGTGCGCGGCGTGCGTCCCGTTGGTCTCGATCTCGATCTCTTTGCCGCGTCCGGTCAGTGCTGCCACCAGAGGAATCAGTCGCTCTTGCTGCCCCAGGGGCTCACCGCCGGAGATCACGATCAGCTCGGTGTCGAATCCGAGCAATTCCACGACGACATCTTCGACCGGGCGGCGGTGCAGCTCCTTACGCGGATCGTGGGCGACCCCGCTCTCACCGGCTCCGGTCCAGTCCCACGTGTAGGGCGTATCGCACCACGAGCACGACAGGTTGCACCCGCCGAGTCGCAGGAACGCGCACCTGCGCCCCAGGGACCGACCCTCGCCCTGGACGGTCGGACCGAAGATTTCGTTCACTACGAGATCCTGATTCATGGCGCACCGTTTCCTATGAGGAGGACGACTCGACGGCCGCCGGCTTCTGCGCCTGCACGATGAACCAATGCCGACTCAGCCGGATGCCCTGGTCGACGGACACCGCGGCGACATATCGATCGAATGCCTCCCTGTCCGCCGCCGGATCGTAGTTGTCGACGATCGGCACTTGGTGCAGAAAAGTGTCCAGATCGCCCGCCGAGTGGTAGAACTCCTCGAACCGGAACGCCTGGTTTCTTGTCACCACGAAGCCTGCATCGGACAGTTCTTGAGCAATTCCCTCCGCCAAGGGCCGGCCGTTCCAGCTGCCGAAGTCCTGGCCGCGACCGAACGTTTCCTTCAGCTCGCGCGCGTCCTGCTCCCCGATCCCCATGTACACCACGAACCCACCGGGGCGCAGCACCCGCTCGAACTCGCGGGTGATCAGCGGACCGCGGCGGGAAGTGACCACATCGGCGTACCCATCGGGCAGTTTCGTGTGGGCGGCGTCGCACAGCTCGAACGTGACGTGCGGCTGACCTGCCTCCGCTCGATACCGCTCGGCGCATTCCAGCATCGACGGCGACAGATCTATCCCGGTCACGGCGCCGTACGCGGGAGCGATGCGCAACAAACTACGTCCGTCGGCACAGCCGACATCCAGCAGTCGGGCGCGCGGTGCTCCCAGTGCGGTCGCCAGTTCATCGAAGACGGCGTCCGGGCGGCCGTCGGGGAAAACGTCGGTGCTCCGTGCATCGCTGAAGTAGCCGCCGAACCGCTCGGCCACCCGGGAGTAGAACTCCGCGTCCATCGTCATCGGCCGTGCACCTTCCCCTGAGCCACGCTCAAGGAGAGGCCCTGGTGCGCACGCACCGGTTCCTTCCTCTTCCGTGGGAAATACCTGACAAGGTCCACCGCTGCCATCGCGGGGGACTTTGTGCTGCGCTGCGATGCGGTTTCCGGGACGCCGCACGCGGTGGGCGTCACCGCGTCCCGGGTCAATACGGTCATTCGGACCACTCCTTGAGGGCGTCCCCTGAAGGGGCGCCGAGGTCGGCAGGACCCAATCTCCGGTGCCGCCCTATCGGCCCGGCATCACGGCGCATCCACGGCGGCGACGGGGCCGGGATAAGACGGTGATAGCGCGAGCATGCGGCCGCGATGGGCACCTGGTGCACGCTGGTTTCAGCAACGCCCGGACGATTGCGAAGCGCGTTGTGCAGAAAGGAGAACCGAGATGGCAACCAAGAGATTGACGGCTGCCGCCGGGGCCGTCGTCGTGCTGGTCCTGGGCGCTGTGGGAAGTCAGCACGGCGTGGAGCAGCGCCCGGTCGCCGTGACGCCGGCCGATGCACCACCCGCCGACAACACGCCGTGGACGTGACGGACCAGCACGCTCCTGGTATCAGCCGACCGACGTCATCGGCCTGCCCAGGATGGCAACGATGTCGGCCCGTACGGCAGCTGCCCCGCTGTGGTCGAGGATCCGCTCCCGGATCCTGGCCGATCGCGAGTAGTGCTGGACGGCCTGTTCCACCCGACGCAGATGGGCATTGACCCGGCCGAGGTCGTGCAGCACATATCCCTCTCCGACCAGGTCACCGCTCGCCCGGACCATGGCGAGGACCTCGAGCAGGGTCCGTTCCGCCGCCTCGTACCGCTGCTGGCACATCAGCATTTGGCCCAGCCGCCGCAGTGCGAGGGCTTGGCCCCGGTCGAAGCCGGCCGACCGACAGATGCCGAGGGCTTCGTCGAGAGAGGAACGGGTTCGTGTGAAGTCCGCTCGCCGCATCGTGATGTGTGCCATCTCGACGAGCACGTACGCCCGGCCGATGACGTCCTGCGCCCGTACGAAGTTGCGCTCGGCGCTCTCGTAGAGGGCCAGTGCCCGATCGTCGTCGCCGTGGTGCCGCTCGATGCGCGCCAGGTCACGCAGGCACAGCGCCTGACCACGCACCTCACCGACCCTCTCGAAGATCTCCAAAGCGGCGCTGAGGTAGGGGCCCGCTGCCTCGTGCTCGCCCCGGTACAGGTGCAGGGTCCCCAACGAGCCGAGTACCGCCGCCTGGCCCCGTTCGTTGCCGGCCTCCTGCACCGCGGTCAGCGCCACCCGATGGGTGCGCTCCCAGAGCTCGGGATAGCCGCGGGCCTCGAAGAGCGTCACCAGAGTGGTGGCCAGCTCCCAGCACAACTCGTCCAGCCCGGACCGGGCCGCCAGCTCGACCGCGTTCAACAGGTTGGTCTGCTCGCTCTCCAGCCACCCGAGCGGGTCGCGGAGGCACCGCTGGACATGCTCCTCCGGCGGGTGCCACCGTTCGCCCCGGCCCGCCACGATGGTGTACGTACCGCCGTAGATCGCTTTGTGCGCCCGCTCCGCGAGCGCCATCCAGCCACCGACCATACGCCGCACCGCTCCGGCTCGTTCCGCCTCGGCGATCTCGGCGGGCAGCCGTTCGTGCGCGAACATCCGGACGATCTGCGACAGTCCGCATCGGAACTCCCCGCCCCGGCCCATGGCGGTGATGTCGAGGAGCCGGCTGTCGATGAGCGGTTCCAGCAGGTCGGTGGGGTGCGGCGTGCGGTCGCCGACCAGGGCGGCACCCAGCCAACTCGGGATCTCCGTCCCCTCGGCCAGGCTGAGCAGGCACAACAGGCGACGGTCGGCCGCCGCCAGGCCGTCATAACTGAGCGAAAGGCTTGCCCGGATGGACAGCTCGCCGTGTGCCAGCTCGTCCAACCGGCGGTGCTCGTTCTCAAGACGGTGACACATGGAGGTCAAAGACCAGTGCGGGCGCGCGGCCAGGCGCGCGCCGAGGATACGCAGCGCGAGGGGCAGCCCGCCCACCAAGCGTATGAGGACCCGCGCTGCCTCCCGCTCGCTCTCCACACGGTGCTCTCCGATGATCCGCCCCAGGAGCTGGATGGCCTGTTCCGGGCCCAGCGGCTGCAAGTCGAAACGGCGGGTGCCCGGCAACGCCGTGAGCTGGCCGCGGCTGGTGACCAGCACACTGCTGCTGCCGGTTCCGGGCAGCAGGGGCATCACCTGCGACTCGCTCACCGCGTCGTCCAGCACCACCAGGATCCGGCGCCCGGCCAGCAGACTGCGGTACATCTCCGCGCGCTCATCCAGCGCATCGGGTATGGCCTGGCCCGGTACGCCCAGCGCCCGGAGGAACCGCCCCAACGCCTGGGCGGGGTCCACCGGTTGTCCGCCCGGCCCTCGGAGGTCGCAGTAGAGCTGTCCGTCCGGGAAGTACTCGGTGGCGAGTCGGTGCGCCACGTGCCTGGCCAACGTGCTCTTGCCGACACCAGGTCCGCCAAGCACCTGAACCACGTTCAGTTGCCCCTTTTCCCGCCCCTCGGTGACGGCCTCGCAGACCGCTGAAACGATCGCGTCGTCGGCCACGAGGTCGCCGATGTCGGCGGGAAGTTGCCTGGGGGTGACGACCGGGTCGGGATCGGCACTGCGCTCTTGCACCGCCTCGGAGAGCGGCGACACCGCGAGAGAACCCGGTTCGGCCGGTTCGGCAGGTTCGGCCAGTGCCAGGTCGGCGTCGTCGGTCAGGATTGCTTGCGCCAGCTCACGTAGTTCCCTTCCTGGGTCCAGGCCCAGTTCTTCGGTGAGAATCGCGCGACCCTGGTGGTAGGCCTCCAGCGCCTCCGCCTGCCGGCCCGAACGGTACAACGCCACCATGAGGTGCCCGCGCAGCCGCTCACGCAGCGGATGGCTGGCGACAAGTTGCATCAGCTCGCCGACCAGGTGCTCGTGACGGCCCAGCTCCAGCAACAGCCGCATGCAGGTCTCCACGGCTTCCAGGCGCCTCTCGTCCCACTGCGCTGCCGTACCGGCCAGGACTTCGCTGGGTACCCCGGCCAGGCACCGCCCCCGCCACAGGCCGATCGCCGAGCGCAGCGTTTCCACCGCAGGCATCTTCAGACCATCACGGGCCAGCGCATGCGCCTCTGTTACCAGGCGACGGAAGTTGCCGACATCGGTCGCATCCTCCGGCGCCCTCAGGACGTACCCGCCGGCTCGGGTCTCGATGGTGGCGTCAACTCCCCCGTCCGACAGCGCCTTGCGGAGCCGGGAGATGCAGATCTGCACTTGGGCGCGTGCGGTCTTCGGCGGATCGTGAGCCCAGAGGACATCCACCAGACGGGTCGTCTCCACCACCCGGTTCAGTTCGAGCACCAGCGCCCCGAGGACGATCTCTTGACGCCCCGGTGCCACGGAGACGGCCCCCAGCTCGCCGCTCACCTCAAGCGGCCCGAGCACCCGAAAAGGAGCTGCCGCTACGCCGCTGCCGTCGTAACCTGAAACTGCCATGCATAACCTGCTTCTGTGAGATCAGCCAGGCTGTGTGGTCCGGCTTGCAAAGTGGAACGGGACTCATACCGACCTGGCTCCTCAGCCGTAGCCGTTGACTGCGTCGCCGAACACCGCCAAGGGCTCAGCCGGGGCCGGCCCCGGCGCCTCTTCGGCCGCCTTCGACTTGCCGTCCCATGGATGCCCACCCGCCATTGCGTTCCGGGGCGGGGAGAACTCTGCCGAGGTGGTGTCGTTCATCAAGACTGCTCCGATCAGCGGTGTATCGGGACGGGGAAAGGGAAGAAAGGGGGCCGTGTGCACGGCAGGATGAGATCGAGGTCGTGGTGTGCCGCGTCGCTGACCCGGAACGTGCGCTCCATGTGTTGTTCGTGCCAGGTCCGGCCGTGGAAGTGGCAG
This sequence comes from Streptomyces sp. NPDC059649, assembly GCF_042734445.1. Taxonomy (NCBI): domain Bacteria; kingdom Bacillati; phylum Actinomycetota; class Actinomycetes; order Kitasatosporales; family Streptomycetaceae; genus Streptomyces; species Streptomyces sp. NPDC059649. The sequence continues at coordinate 524,392 of NZ_JBHWDV010000001.1, read as the reverse complement.
TCCCAGGACCAGGTCGGCGTCCGGGTCGGCGGAGGGCCAACGGTGCTCCACAACCCGCACTGCCCGAAGGCGCCCAAGGAGACGTGCCGGTGGCGCTCGGGCTTCACACCGCGACGGCCAGGCCCAGGCGCTCCTTCACCCTGACCTGGAGAAGTGGTGCCGGTACTGCCCCGGTGTGACGCCCAGGGTGCGCTTGAAGCGGCGGTGCAGGGTCTCGGCGAAGCCGAAGCCGCAGGCTCGGGCGATCGCCTCGATGGTGGTGTCCGTCGTCTCCAGTAGCGCCCGGGCGGCCTCGATGCGGACGGTCTCCACGTAGGCGGCCGGGGTCAGTCCGGTCTCGGCGCGGAAGACCCGGGTGAAGTTGCGCTCGCTCATACCGGCCCGTTCGGCCAGCACCCGGACGGTCAGGTCCTCAGCGAGGTGGTCGGTGACCCATGCCTGAACGTCCCGCAGCGGCTTACGCGTGGGCCGCTGCGCGGCGAGTTGGGTACTGAACTGCGCTTGGCCGCCGGGGCGTTGGACGAACATCACCAGCATCCGCGCGACGGCCCGGGAGACCTCGGGCCCGTGGTCCTCCTCGACCATGGCGAGCGCCAGGTCCATCCCCGCCGTGATTCCGGCGGAGGTCCACACCGCCCCGTCGTGTACGAAGATCTGGTCCGGAGTGACCGTGACGTCCGGGTGCTCGTGAGCCAGCCGCTCGCAGGCCGCCCAGTGCGTCACCGCGCGCCGTCCGTCGAGCAGCCCGGCCCGCGCGAGCAGGAACGCGCCCGTACACACGGAAGCGACCCGCCGGGCCCGGCCGGCCGCCGCCCTCACCCAGCCGACAAGCTCTTCATCGTCCACCGCCTCCCGATCGCCCGGTCCACCGACGACCACCAACGTGTCCAGCGGTCCCTCACACTGCTGGACGCCACTGCCGGCCGCGATGTCGATTCCGTGACAGGCCCGCACCGCTCCGGCCCGGCCCGCGACGATCTCCACGGCATAGCCCTCATCCTCGGGCACCCACCGTTCCGTCTGCGCGAACACCTCATGCGGTCCCGCCAGGTCCAGCACCTGAAACCGCGGATAGACAAGGAAGACGACGCGCCGTTGTGTCACCTGATCATCATGGCCCGCCGTGTCTTTTGGCAGCAAGGACACACATATGACGATCTCCGCCATCGGCTCGGTGCCGTGTTTAGCTCCCGGTGGGTCCAACTCCAGGCGGCGGGGCGGGTGCGGCACTTGGGGGCCGGCACCGGGACGTGACGAGAGCAAGAAGGCGGCGGCCCACCGTCCGGCGTCGGCCAGGAAGGCGCCGAAGGCTGCTGTCACGTTGACCGGTGAGCCCAGGGCGCCGAGAGCGTCGAGCAGTTCGGTGGCGGGAAGCACCTCTCCGGGAATCAGACCGGCCAACACGGCGGAGGGGGGTCGGTGTTCGTCCTCAGGGCGCTGCTGCCACGCCGTCATGAGGTACGACAGACGTAAGCAGCATGCCGGCTGACGTCGTGTCACCAGGCGTGGATGCTGCACCGGCGCGGGAACCCGAGCCGGCGGCACGGCGGTGCCGTCCGCCGTGCCGGGCTGTGTCATCCGGATTGAGTTGAGCAACCTGCCTCCTGTCCACGACCCCGCCACTTCTGTGGGATCAGAGGCGGGCGGAGGCTGTTTACCTTCATGTGACGCTCGTGACCAGCGCAATCGTGGAGCACCACAACACGGACCACGAGATCGGCCGGCCGGAACCACGACAGTGGGAACGCGATGGCAAAAGCGACATCCCGGTTCCGTCGCACAGGTGCGGGACCACGGTGGTTCTTCTCACGGTGTGGGTCACGCCACCGATGTCCGGCGCACTGCGTCCTCGTGAGTGAGGACACTGACGTCCACACAAGGAGGCAGGGATGTCCCGACCGGCATGTGCACTACGGGAAGCGGCCCGGCTGCTGGCCACCGCGACCGAGCGCGCTCATGCGGGCACCGGACGACTGGTCCTGCTGCGCGGTGCCACCGGCACGGGCCGCACCACGGTCCTGGAGGCCGCCGCCGAGAACGCCGCCGCCCGCGGTATGCAGGTGCTGCGCGCCCGCTGCTCCGCCGGCGACTCCGCGTTCCCCTTCGCCGCGGTCCGTCAACTCTTCTGTTCGGTAACCGAGTTCGCCGATCCGTCATGGGACGGCGATGAACGGGCGACCGGCGCCGGGCTGCGACGGGTGCTGCGTTCGTACGCCGAGCAGTCGCCGCTGCTGATCACCGTGGACGATGCGCACCTGGCTGACCCGGCGTCCCGCCGCTGGCTGGTGGAGTCCGCCCGGCTCCTGGACCGGTTGCCGATCGTCCTGGCGGCCACCGAGCGCAGCCAGTACGACGTCGACCCGCCCGCCCAGGGCCTGGCCCACAGCCTCTCCCCCGCCCTGGTCACCGCGCACACCCTGACCCGGCTGTCCGACAACTCCGCGGTGGACGTCGTCCGTTCGGTCTTCCCCGACGCCGACGACTCCTGGATCGAGGACTGCGTACGGGCCAGCGCGGGCAATCCCCTCCTGCTGCGTGCCCTGCTGGACGACCTCTCCGACGGCGGGCACCCGGTCGTGCCGGACACCTCGGCCGCCCTGTACCCGGGAGCGTTTTCGGCGGCCGTGCAGTGGTGGCTGGACTGCGCCGGGCCGGGTACCGCGGAGGTGGCGCGGACGCTGGCGATCCTGGACGAGGGCTGGGACCACGGGCCCGCCCGCAGCGCGGGGTTCCGCGTCCTCCACGTCCCCTCACTCCTCGCCGAACTCTCCGGCGCCGACCCGGCCCGGGTCGCGGGCTGGATCACCGCGATGACCGGCCTCGGACTGCTGCGCCCCGACGGCATGGGCCGCGCCCGCTACGCCCATCCGCTGCTGCGGGACGAGATGCTCACCGGCGTGCCCGCGGCCCGGCGGCGCGCCGCGCACCGGTCGACCGCCGAGGCGATGCTGCATCACGGTGTCTCCAGCGAGCTTGTCGCCCGTCAACTGCTGCTCACCGACGTGGTGGACGCGCCCTGGGCGCTGCCGGTGCTTCAGGACGCCGCTTCACTGGCGTTGCGTGCGGGGCACATCGAGGACGCGATGGCTTTCCTGCGCCGCGCCCTGGACGAACCCCTCTCCGATGAGGGCAGACAACGCCTGCTGACCGAACTGGGCTCACTGGAGTACGCGGTGCCCGGCTCCTCGGCCGCGATCCTGAGGCTCACCGAGGCGCTGCAGCTGCCGGGGCCGCCGCAGGAGCGGGTGCGCGCCGCGGTCGCCCTGGGGACGGCGCTGACCGGCCGTGGCAGGACCCTCGCGGGCGTCGAGGTGCTGCGCTCGCTGTACGACGCGCTCGCCGACCATCCCGACCTGGTGCGCATTCTGCGGCAGGCGTTTCTGCAGCTGTCCGACAACGAACAGCTGGTGCGGCAGGAGGCGTACAAGAAGCTGGCCGAGGTGGCCGAGCGCTCGCCGGAGTCGATCAGCACGGCCGGTCACGCGTACCTGGTGAAATACGCGGTGGCGGCAGGTCTGAGCTCGGCGAAGGAGGCGATGCTGCGCCTGCGCGGTCTGCTGGCGGAACCGGCCGATCCGCTGTCCGAGCCGTACCTTCTGGGGACGGTCGCCGCGGTCGCTCAGTGGGCCGACGAACTCGACGAGGCCGAACAACTGGTGGAGCGCGGTCTGGCCGGGCAGCGCCCCGACGTCCTGCACCCCATGTACGAGGCGCTGCTCAACATCCGTATGGACATCGTCGCGGCACGGGGCGACTACACGCGCCTGCTGGCCGACCCGCCGCCCGCCGCCGCGACCCCGACCAATGCCCATGCCCACGCGCTGACGGCACTCGTGGAGACGGGCCGCGTCGCCGAGGCCGAGCGCCTGGCCGCGGCCTTCGACCTGCGGACGGCGCCGGACTCCTGGGAGTTGAACAAGTTCCTGTACGCGCGCGGTGAGCTCCGCGCCGCGAACGGTGACCTGGCGGGAGCCCTGCACGACTTCCTGGAGTGCGGGCGCCGCCAGTCGGCCCGGGAGATGTTCAGTCCGGTCGTCACCCCATGGCGCACGGCCGCCGCCGAGTGCCACCTGGCCCTGGGCGTCCCGCGGGAGGCGCTCGCCCTGGCCGAGGAGGAGCTGCGCCTGGCCCGGGTGTGGAACACGCCCCGTACGGTGGGCCGGGCACTGCGTGTCCTCGGCACCGCGACCGGCGGGCGCCGGGGTCTGGACCTGACTCAGGAGGCGGTACGGCTGCTGCGTGGCGGCCCGGCAGGTCCGGAGATCGTGGCGGCGCTGCTGGCCCTGGGCCGTCAGTTGACCGCGTCGGGCGAGTCGTCCCGGGCCCGTGACATCCTGCGGGAGGCGGCCGGGCTCGCCGAACGCCTGGGCGCCATACGGCTGCGGGACCTGACGGAGGAGGCGCTGCGGGCGGGCGGCGCGCGCCGTCGGGCGACGCGCACCGGTGCCGCCTCGCTCACCGACAGCGAGCGCCGTATCGCCGAACTGGCCGCGGGGGGACGCACCAACGCGGAGATCGCGGATCTGCTCCATCTGGCCCGCCGTACCGTGGAGACCCATCTGACGCACAGCTACCGGAAGTTGGGCATCCATCGACGCAGCGCCCTGAGCACGGCCCTGACGGGGGGCGACGCGGCGTACGGATCTCTGGTCGGCGGCCGGCACACGTAGGGCGAGTGGCACACCCACCTGACACCCGGCTCCCCCAGCAGCGAGGCCTGCGCGGTGGGTGTGCCGTGGGCCCGGGGCAGGGGCCGGCGGCGCCGCACGCGGTGAGCGTTCAGCGCCGGGGGCACTGTCTGTTCAGTGGGCGAAGCCCCAGTCGAGCATCTTGGTGGCGTCGTCGAAGCGGCCCTCGTCGTCCTTGAGGATCGCGCCGACCAGGGTGCGGTTGTCCCGCTCGGCGGCGAAGACGAGGGCGTACCCGGCCTCCGGGCCGCTGCCCGTCTTGATGCCCAGGGCACCGTCGTAGGTGCTCAGCAGCTTGTTGGTGTTGATCCAGGTGTAGTACCGGGTGCGACCGTTGGCCGCCGGAGCCTCGGTCTTGAACTGCTTGTTCTTCACGATGTCGGCGAACACCGGCTGCAGCATGGCGCGCTGGCCGAGCCTGGCCAGATCGCGGGCGGTGCTGTGGTTGTTGCCGTGCGAGATGCCGTCGAAGCTGTCGAAGTGCGTGCCGGTCAGGCCGAGTTGTTGCGCCTCGGTGTTCATCTGGTTCACGAAGTCGGCGATCCGCATGTCCGCGGTGTCCCCGGAGCCGAGGTGGTCGGCCAGGGCCATCGCGGCGTCGTCGCCGGACGGGATCAGCATGGCGTGCAGCAGCTGCTCGACGGTCAGCGTGTCGCCGGTCTGAAGGTCGGCGGTGCTGCCGCCGACCTTCTGGACGTAGTCCCGGTACTCCTGCTGCACCGTGATCTGCCGGCTCAGCCACTCCGGGTGCTTGAGCACCACGAGGGCAGTCATGATCTTGGTGGTGCTGGCCATCGATACGCTCTCGTCCGCCTTGGCCCCAGCCCACAGCTCCCGCTCCTGGCTGCCGTCGCGGGCGTCCAGCAGGAAGGCGTGGTCGGCGTTGATCTGGGGAGCGGCCCGAACCATCGCGTTCTGCGCATCGGCTGCCGTGTCCTGGACTGCGTGCCGTGCCGCCTGGTCGGACGGGAACTGCCGCCGCGCGGCCTGCTGCTGGCCGGCCGTTGTGGTGGCCGCGCCGCCCTGCTGGTCGTTCTCTTCCGCGGAGTGCGTGGCGCCGGGGGTGGCCGCCTCGGCGAGGCCGCCGGCGCTGATCGGCAGGGCGGCACCGACAAGTGCGACCATCGCGATCCGCACTCCGGTGCGGTGTATGCGGTTCGGGCGGGCGTGGGAACCCATGGGACGTCCCTCCTTCCGGCGAAGGGACGCCGGTCCGTAGCTGTAGGTGAACTCGGTTCACGGCGAACCTACTTGGCCGATGACCATGTCTCAAGTCGGGTATGTCATAGCCATGTAATGGGTTTCGCCTTTGTGGTGTGTGGTGCAGGTGACTGGTCCGCGCAGCGGTCCAGCAGCGGCGGTCACAGCGCCGGGTGACGGCCAGGTGCGGACGGGCGGGAAGGACGCTGCGTTCGAAACGCATGAGCATGGAATGCGGCGGCGGAAGCATCCGAGAAGGTATGGAGTGTGTGATTTACCGGGAGCGGACGGGTGAAGGCGAGCTGATCGACTGCCGGCAGCAGGACGGGGGTTGTCAGGCCACCTTGGACCGTGTGGCTGGGCTGAAACCGGATGAGTTCGCCTGGATCCGCATGGACGAACCCCGCCAGGAGGAACTGCAGCGGCTAGGCGAGTACCTGAAGCTGCATCCGCTGGCCATCGAGGACGCGGTCCAGGCCCACCAGCGACCGAAACAGGAGCGCTACGGCGACGTTCTGGCGGTCGCCGTGAAGACCCTGTGGTTCGTCGAACGGACCGCGGATGTGGAAACCGGCGAAGTGATGATCTTCCTCGGCCCGTCCTTCGCGCTGACCGTACGTCACGGCGCGGACGATCCCACGGTGGAGGCTGCGCGCCGGTTCTCGCAGCAGCCGGAGATGGCACGGCTCGGGCCGGCGGGCGTCCTGCACGCGGTGACCGATGTGATCGTCGACGCCTACGCCGAGGCCGCAGCCCAAGTACGCACGGACCTGACGGAGTTGGAGCGGTGCCTGTTCTCACCCGCCCGCGAGGACCTGACCGAGCGGATCTATTCCCTCAAACGCGAGGTGGTGGAGTTCCGCGACGCCATCCAGCCGCTCGTCCCGGTGATGCAGCCCTTCACCACGGCGCGGGATGACTGGCCTCGGCAGGTCGCGCCGTACTTCCGTGACGTCACGGACCACCTGACGCGCACCGACACCGAAGTCCGCGCCCTGGATGACTTGCTCGCTTCCGTCCTGGACGCCCATCTGGCGAAGGTGGGCACCTGGCAGAACGACGACATGCGTCGTATCAGCGCGTGGGCGGCGATCTTCGCCATCCCCACCATGGTCGCCGGGATCTACGGCATGAACTTCACCCACATGCCCGAACTGGACTGGCGCTACGGCTACCCCTGCGCGCTCGCCGTGATGGCGCTGGGAGCAGGACTGCTGTACCGGGCCTTCCGCCGCAACGGCTGGCTCTGACGGCGAACCGGCGTTGCCGACATCGCGCCATGCCGGTCGTGCGACTCGCGCCCTCAAGGGCTGGCGGACTTCGCGCGGCGCGGAAATTATTGGCGGAGCCCCATGTCCGGGGCCGATCCGTGCCACTCGGTCCCGTGCCGCACCACCCCGGCGCCTTCCCGAGCCGGGGCAGCGCCACCGCTCCACCACGCGCCACCCGTTCACGTATCTGTCCATCGGTCCGCGGCGTTCGGCGAGTCCGTGCCCACGCTCCGGCCCACGTACCTCGGAGGGACCCTATGAGAAGAAGACCTGTGCTGCGGGCGGTGCTCGTCGGGGCGCTGTTACTCGGAGCGCTCGGCGCGCCCGGAACGGCCGCGTCGACGGCGGCCCCGCACCCCGGACCCACGGCGGTCGGCGAGCCGAAGGCCCTCGTCGATTCGTGGCGTCCGCCGCTCAGCACCCGGGGTCGCTACATCGTCGACGCCGACGGCAATCGCTTCAAGCTCAAATCGGCCAACTGGCATGGTGCCCAGGGTTCTTGGAACGGATCCGGAGACATCGCCGACCCGGCGAACCACCACGACGGCGAGAAGTCCGACCAGATGCCGCTCGGCCTGGACCGCGCTCCGATACCCAAGATCCTCGCCGGATTCCACGAACTCGGCATCAACAGCATCCGGCTGCCGTTCTCGAACGAGATGCTGCACGACCAGCGCCCCGTCCCGGACTCATCCGTCGCCGCCAACCCGCAACTACGCGGCAGGACCCCGCTCCAGGTCCTCGACGCGGTGGTCGCCGCGACCACCTCGGAGGGCTTCGCGGTGGTGCTCAACAACCACACCAACACGTCGCGTTTCTGCTGCGGCCTGGACGGCAACGAACGCTGGAACACCAGTCAGTCCACCGCTCAGTGGGAGGACGACTGGATCTCGCTCGCCCGCCGCTACAAGGACAACAAGCGCGTCGTCGGGGCCGACCTCTACAACGAGGTCCGCCGGACCGTCACCGACGACGCCAACTGGAACTGGGGCGACAACCACGACTGGTGGGCCGCCTCCCAGCACCTCGGCGACCGTCTGCTCACGGAGGCCAATCCCGATCTGCTGGTCGTCGTCGAGGGCATCAACTGGCAAGGAATCCCGGCCGATGGACTGTTCCACTGGCGGCCGACGCTCGAACCGGTACGCACGCTGTCGCACACCCTCGTCGCCTCGAACAAGCTGGTGTACTCGGCGCATTTCTACGGCTACACCGGACCGAACCACACCGGCGCGACCGGAACGGGCGAGACCCACGACCCGCGCTACCAGGAACTCTCCCGCGAGGATCTGTTCGCGACCCTGCAGCGCCAGGCGTTCTACGTCACCGAGGCCGGGCGCCACTACACCGCGCCTCTGTGGATCAGCGAGTTCGGCATCGGCAGGGATGAGACGAACCCGCAGGCGCGAGCCTGGTTCGGCAATTTCGTGGACCACCTGATCGACCAGGACACCGACTTCGCCTTCTGGCCCCTGGTCGGATGGGCCGGCCACGGAACCTGGCCGCTGATCAACTTCGATACGGCCGGACGCCGTTCCGGCATCCTGGACGGCGGTGACTGGCGCTCGGCCGACTGGAAGCGTCTGGTGACCGCGCCGCAGAAGACGGGGCAGATCGCCGTCCCCGACACCTGGGACATGCTGAACCTCGACCACGCCGACGCGGTCCAGTCGGCGCGGGTACGGACGCAAGCGGACTGGGACCCGGGGGCACGCAAGGGGGTCTGCCCCGACGGACAGCGCCTCATCGGTCTGGCACACCGCGACGGGCGTGGCCTGTGCACCGACGCCGGAGCCGCCGGGCTCGCCGGGACCGACCCGGTGCTGAGCGTCGTGCACGACGAACGCCATGTCCAACAGGGCGACTGGGCGCGTGGCTACACCAAGTACCAGTGCGGGCTCGGCCAGTTCATGATCGGCTACAGCGTGCGCGGCCAGGCGGTCTCGGGCGTGCTGTGTGCCGAGGCGAGCAGGGCACTCAGCACGGCCGGCCGTACGGTCTGGTTCGACCGGAGCGACGACCGCCCGGCCGGGGGCCCGGGCGGGGAGTTCGCGCAGGGCACGTACAAGGGCCAGTGCCGAACCGACGAGTACGCGGCGGGAATGGCCTTCACCCACGCGTGGGCCAAGGGCGGGACGCCGGACGCCCTGCTGTGCCGCAAGCTCTGACGTACACCGCCCGGGGACGATCCGGGCACCTCGGACCCGCTTCACCCGGAAGTCGGAGAGCCGGCTGTGCTCCGTTCACCGGCGTGAGGCGGGTCGAAGGCCGCGCGTGTTCCCTACGCCCGGGCGTCTCGTAGTGGCGTTAGGCACGCTTTCGCCTTCGGCACGGTCTGGCTGAACCCGTCGCGCAGCCCAGGCGTTGAGAATTGTTTCATCGTGTGCGACCTGACGCGGCCAACATTTTGGTTACCTACCGGCATTGACTGTTTATGTTGTTTTTGGTTCGCTTGCCCGCGCACCGCATCAGACATCGGATTCGCCGCACCGACTACTCCACCGACGAACCCCCCTGGGCCGAGGTGGACACGGCCACCCCGCCGAAGGTGACGGCCACTCAGGACATGAGCGTGTTCATCAACCCTCACAGCACGGGCACCCGTGGTGAAGCCCACCGCAACGGCTTCGCACAGAGCTGAGGTCCGCAGCGGAACGGTCCTCCTGGCCGTGCTGCTCCCGCCGCTGGAAACGCACCCGGGTGCCCGACTCACCAGCCGGAACCCACCCGGACCCTCGACTCCCCGCTGGAGGCCCCCATGCGTGTGCTCTCCCGTCTGCTGTTCGCCGTATCCCTCATGCTCTCTCTGCTCGGCCTCCCCCTGCTCACCGCAGGCCCCGCCCAAGCCCTGGACGACCAGCTGGCCCTGACCCCACCGATGGGCTGGAACAGCTGGAACACCTTCGGCTGCAACGCAACCGAGCACATCGTCAAGGACACGGCCGACTTCATGGCAGCCAGCGGTATGCGCGACGCCGGCTACCAGTACCTCACCATCGATGACTGCTGGATGGAACGGTCCCGCGACTCCGGAGGCCGCCTCGTCCCTGACGCGCAGAAGTACCCGCACGGCCTGGCGGAACTCGCCACCTATGTGCACGGCAAGGGCCTGAAGTTCGGTGTCTACGAGAGTCCGACGTACCACACGTGTCAGGGCTTCCCCGGAAGCCTCGGCCATGAGCAGCAGGACGCGGACACCTTCGCCTCGTGGGGCGTGGACTTCCTCAAGTACGACAACTGCACGGCCAGCGACCCCTCCCAGCGGCCCGGCGACGAAAGGCTGCCGCTGGAGACCCGCGACGGCATCATGCGTGACGCCCTCAAACGAACCGGCCGGCCGATCGTCTTCAGCCTCTCGCTCCAGCCCGCAGCCCAGGGCGAGTCCCCCTGGGAGTGGGGCAAGAGCGTGGCCCACATGTGGCGCATCGACGGGGACCGGGACGCCTCCTTCGACGGCCTCAAACGACTCATCCACACCGACTTGGACAAGGCGAAGTGGGCCGGTCCCGGCGGATGGAACGACATCGACATGCTGGGGACCGGCAACTACGCCTTCTCGGCGGGTTCCCAGGATCCCAACAAGCGTCTGACGTACGACCAGGAGAAGTCCGAGCTGTCGGTCGCCGCAGTGCTCGCGGCCCCACTGATCTCGGGTGCCGACCTGCGTACCCCCGCGGCCGCCGGCAGTTCCGGTTTCCCCATCAGCGATCAGGACCTGAGCGTCTACCTCAACAAGGACGTCATCGCTGTCAATCAGGACAGCCGTGGTGAACAGGGCACTGCGGTCACCACCGAGAACGGCCTGAACGTGCTGCGTCGCCCCCTGGCCAACGGCGATGTCGCCGTGGCCCTGTTCAACGAAACGTCCTCCCAGGCCGTCATCTCCACCACCGCGACGGCCGCCGGCCTCCCGCCGAACAGCAACGGCTACCACCTCAACGACCTGTGGGCGCACACCAGCCACGTCAGCACCGACGGCACCATCAGCGCCTCCGTTCCGGCCGGCGGCACCGTGCTCTACCGGGTGAGCCCGCGGCCCCCCGCCACGGGGCCGGCGAATGAGCTCGTCTCCCTGTCGTCGGGTCGCTGCCTGGACGCCTGGAACAACCAGACCTCCCCCGGCACCAAGATCGAGATCTGGTCCTGCAACGGCGGCGGCAACCAGCGGTGGTCCTTCACTTCCAACGGCGACCTGCGTGCCTACGGCGGCACCCAGTGCCTGGGCGCCCTGAACGGCCGTCTCGCCTCAGGTACGTTGGTGGTGATCCAGCCCTGCGACGGCAGCGCAGGTCAGAAGTGGCGGCTCCGTCCCGACGACACCATCACGGCGTTGTCGCAGGGTGGCCTGTGCCTCGCCGTGACGGGAGACAACGTCCCTGAAGCAAACAAGGACGGCACCACCGTCGAGGTCCACCACTGCACCGGCAATGCGAACCAACGCTGGACCACGCGGTGAGGTGAATCCCCGGTGGGCGAAACCGGGGATTCAACGCTCGGCGCGGCAGCGAGCGTGTCCACCTTGCCTGGTGTCCACCGTTGGTCTGGCGCCGGTCAGCCGTTGCCTTGCTGCATGCCGTCACCCATCGTCGTCCTCGGCCTCGGCCTCGGCCTCGGGAGTCTCGGCACGAGCCCGCTTGACCGCCTCGTGTGTCCATGGGGGAAGGACGTCCAAGCGCTGTTCCTCTGCCTCGCGCTCGATCCGTTCCCGTTCTTCGGGGTCGGTATCCGGGTCGTGTGACGGGGCGAAGACGGGATGGGGGCTTTGCGGCTGGCCGCTCACACTCACCACGTACGTGCCTCCTCCGAAGAGCGGAGTCCTCTGCTGCTGTCCCACGGTGAAGTGTTGCTGCACTTCGAATCGGTACTCGGCGCCCTCCGGCAGACGTCCTACCGGCCGGACCGTCAGGTACGCGGCGGCCTTCCCGAACGGCGGAAGCCGCACCCCGCGCACACCCGCGAGCGACGACGGCTCGGCGCGGTGGACCACCGGGTCGAAGGCCGGCAGGGAGACCACCGGTGTGCCCACATTCGAGTCCGTCACGGCGAATGCCAGATCTCGAGTCGTAGCGCAACCCAGGCGCCCAACCTCCAGCGACCGGCACCAACGCTGCGCACAGCGACGCATTCCACACACTGGGCCACGGAGGCGAGTCGGCCGCGGTCACGTCCGACTTCCTCGGCACCAACGTCGACGCACTCGACGATGCCTGGTGCCTGCTGCCTGCTGCCCGCGCCGTGGTCAGCCGGCCGGCTCGACGTTGGTCGCGTCCACCGCCGGGCGCAGAGCCCGGGCGAGCCTGACGCCGTCGCCGACGGCCCAGAAGTGGACGAAGAACAAGCGAGGTTCGTCCGTCAAGCCGTGGTTGTGCAGCTCAACGAGCTCGGCCCCGGCACGCCGCAGGGCGACGAGAACGTGCTGGACTTCCTTGGCGATCATGGCGCAGTCGCCACTGATCGCGGCCCGACCGTCGCCGAGCGGCTGGAAGTTGAACGCGCTGGTCGATCCCAGTCCCGGAGGAAGTACCAGATTGCCGTCGGTGATGGTCTCGCGGCGGACGAAGATGCACTTGTAGATGCCGTCGTCGACGGAACCCTTGGCACCCAGCGCGGCATCGATGCCATTGGTGTCCAGGGCGACGGGCTGTCGCTGGGGGTGCGGCAGCGGGGGCGGGGTGCCGGTGCGGTTGAACGCTGCGCGCAGACCGCGGGCCACGGCCACTGGGTGGTGACTGTGCGCATGGACATGGACCCACCAGATATGGGGACTCTGGGAAAGGAGATGCTTGTGGATCGCGGTCAGCCCGATCTTGTGCTCGTACAGAGCATCCGTGAACGGCTGAAGTTCGTGCTCGGTGACCACCACATCGCCCATCACCATCGTGCTCTTGTCTGCGTAACGGACGAAGGACACGTGCGAGCCGAGGGCAAGGGCCGGTTTGACGGCGATGTGGCGGGAGTGGACCCGCAGGTCCCGGCGCGGGAAGGCCGTATGGTACATCACATTTCGCTTCATATCGCCCACCCGGCCCAGCGTCTTGGCCACGCTCTTCCAATGCGACCGGGTAGTGCGAACGGGCTTGATCAGCCTGCGGCTGGTCACCTCGGCCGTGCCGGTGGGCAAGGCACGAGCGGGTGACGGTGCCCCGGCCAGCATCGGAGCCAGGGCGGCCGCGGCCAAAACACGTCGACGCGGCGCACCCGCGTGCGGGTCATGGTCCTGCTGTCGGCCTTCGGCAGTCATACGAACACCTCCGTCGGCATGGAAACATGACGGCGTGGAGTAAACGCCGACTCCGTCATCGGTTGGGGCCAAGTGGACTAAGAAATCCCCCAGGTCGCCACAACCTCTCAACGACCCTACAAACAGCGCCGATCGATCCCGGGATGAGCGATCCGCCAGTCAGGTACAGGTTGCGGTCTCCGTGGAACCGGGTCGATGCGGAGACCTGGTGGACTTCCACGAGCCGGGCCGGGCCCTCGTCGAGGCATCGCGGCGACAAGCCGAAATCCGAGAGCAGTACAGCCGGCACAGCCACACAAGGGGTCTCATGGCTGCCGGCGATATGCATCACAGTGCTACTGGCTCAGGCCTCCCTGAGGTACACCTGCACCTGCACGGGCGCGTAGCCGGGGTAGTTCCAGCTGAAATAGGTCTCCGTACCCTTGGGGCACGCCTTGGCTTGGTCGCGGATGGTGCCGCTCCCGTTGAGGGTCGTGTAGACGTACGCGCACTGGCCATCGGCGTCCATGTCCCGCACGTAGCCCTGTTCGGTAGTGCCCGAACCGGTGTTGCACTCGTTGTAGTGAACGTACCCCCCGCTGGTGGAGATGCTGTACGACTGGCAACTTGCCTGAGGCGCCGCGCTCGCCGGCGCCCCGGTCGCCAGAGCCAGACTGCCGACCATCAGACCGGCGGACACAACAGATACGAACGTACGTACGCGCACGCCGTTCCCCCTTCTCGACGGCAACCTCCGGCACTTGGCAGGAACGCTATAAACCTCGCGGTGTGCGAATGAAGGTGAAGACGAGTCAACCTGCAGAACCGCTAAGTAAGTCCTTCGCGGGGTCCGCGGATCTACGTATCTCGCTCACCACCTGCGGGTGGATACCGCGCGGGTCCGAAGAGATCAGCCCCCAGCTGCTCGACGGCTGTCCCACCGGCACCGGCACCGGCCTGGCTTGGCCTGGCTTGGCCTGGCCAGGCCTGGCCTTCGAGGCGTGACCCGCTTGGGGACCAGCCGCCCCCGCCCGGATGCGTGTTCGTCCAGCCTGAGCAGGCCGCGGCACCGGCTGGCGCAGCAGCTGATGGGCCCGGGTATCTTGTCCCGGCCGTCCGCGATACCGATGGACACCGCGGTCAGGGCTGTACTTCTTGGCCGACTGGGCCACGAGCCGCAGGTCCGGTCCCATGTGTGCTGCGCCGGCAGGCCGCGCGGAGCGTCGGGTCCAGTCGTGCCTTGCCGACGGAACCGGCAGCGAGCAACTGGTCCGCTGTCAATCCCCGCGCCGTGCGAAGGTCGGCTCTGGTCAGATCGGCGCCTGTCAGGTCGGCGCCTGTCAGGTCGGCGTCGGTAAGGTCGGCGTGCCGCAGCTTCGCCCCGATGAGGCTGGCGTTCCTCAATACGGCACCGCTGAGGCACGCTTGATTGAGGCAGCTTCCATCGAGGCGCACCGGCTCCTCCTCCGCTCCGACACCCGTCAAGTCCGCATCGGACAAGTCGGTGCTCACCAATCGCGCACCCGACAACTTCCCACCGTTCAAGGTTGCTTGCTGCAGATCTGACTCGGTCAGGTCGGCATGGCGCAGGTCAGCGTCGGTGAGGTCACAGGCCACCATGTCTGCCTGGACGAAGACCGCCGCACGCAGAGGGCCAGAAAGATGGTGGCGCGGATGGCCAGTGTCTCGACCATCAGCAGTCCAGCCGCGACCTTGCTCCCCCTCAGCAGCGTCTCGGCGAGCAACGAATACATTGCGACAACGAGGAAAATGCCTGGTAGCGAGAGGACTGCGGCGCGCGCGGCGCGAACGGCGCGTCCCCTTCTCTTGTATGCCACCGACTCATTCCAGCCGAAGCACGTGCCGGGCGTGGCCATTTGAAGGGTTCTTGTCCTGACCGGGTGTCGGCACGGTCACCCAGCAGTAGGCGTGCTTCGTGCCCTGGTGGTGCTCTTGGCATGTTCAGATCCAGTCACTGACGGTGGTGTGCGAAGCGCCACCTCAGCCACCAGGGGGATGGATCAGTGAGTACGCACCAGGCCATGGGAGTTGAAGCACGAGTTCGATTGGACGTAGCGTTGATGAAGGAGTACATGGGGCGAAAAGTTTGCGGTGGTGCTGATGAGCACCTTCCATGGGGAGTCCATCTGCGAGCGTGAGACGGCGCGGTACCAGGCCGCCGAAGACCCGCGCGAGGTCGAGGCGCGGATCGCGGAAGGACTCGCGCGGCTCACCGCCGCACGTCGGGTGGGCGACAGCTGGTATCCGCCTCCCGCCTACGTACGACGTCATGTCGTAGAGCACGCTGCGGCCGGTGGGGTACTTGACGAACGGTTCGTGTCCGAGGAATTCCTGCCCTATGTCGATGCGGGCCGTCTGAGAGCGCGCACCGTGCTCGGGGCCGAGAAGGAAACGGGATTGCGGGGCCGGGCCGAGAGCCTGGCGAGACTGTGGCGCCGGGTGGCCCATGCCTGGGACTGGGACTCGCCCGAAGCGAATGCCAGCGCACTTGCCCTCTGGGCGGCGTGTGCCGGGTTCCCACTGGAGCCCACCGCCGAGCAGCGGTTCTGGTCGCCTCGTTGGGCGCGGTGGAAGCTGGGTGTAGGGGAGGTTCTCGCAAGTCAGACAGCCCCTGTGGGTGCGGTGTCGACGGCGATGCTGCCCGATGGCCGGGTCGTCGCCGTGACCGGTGACGCGGATGGTGTGCTGAGGGCGTGGGATCTGGACACCGGAGACATGGTCGGCAGATGCATGCGGGGGGACGGCGGCGCTGTGCTCGCAGTGGCGACGGCCGCTCTCCTCGATGGGCGAGTGGTCGCGGTCACCGGGAGTGATGACCGTACGGTCCGGATGTGGGACCTGGTTTCGGGTCGGCCTGTGGGCAAGCCCCACCGCGGCCTGGCCAACGCGACATCGGTTGCTGCCGCCACCCTGGAGGACGGCAGTACGGTCGCCGTCACCAGTCACCGCGGCTCCGTACTGCGGGTCTGGGACATGAGCACCGGCAGGCTCATCGACACGCTGGCCACCGGCCTCGGCAGGGTCCTTGCGGTAACTACCGCCGCCCTTCCCGACGGCCGCATCGTTGCTGTCGGCGGTGGACGGCGCGGCCTGAGCGTATGGGACCTGCAACGTCAGCTCGTCGATGAGTACCTCGTACCAGACATGGGCCCGGTGCACGGCATGGCGGCGGGAACGCTGCCGGATGGCCGGTCGGTGGTGGTGACAAGCGGCCGGGACCGGGTCCGCGTCTGGAACGTGGCGACCGGGGAGGTGGTGGCCGACGCACCGACCGGCGAGGAGGTGAGTGTCAGCCAGGTGGCCACTGCGAAACTGCTCGACGGCCGTGCGGTCGCCGTGACGAGCGACTGGAACCGGCTGACGATCCGGGATCTGGCCACCGGCCGTGTCCTGGTCGATCCCTTCATCAGCCATGCCGGCGCTCTGGTGGCCGTGGCGACTGTGGGATTGCCCGACGGCCGCGCCGTCGCCGTCACCGGTGGTGAGGTCGGAAAGATCCGGGTGTGGGATCTGGCGCTGGCGCAGTCTCCCGGGCCGGTCCTCATGGATCGGAGTGTCCCGGTCTCCGCGGTGGCGACGGCGCGGTTGCCGGATGGTCGCACCGTCGTCGTGGCGGATGGCTGGGACGACACGCTGCGTATCCGGGAGCTCGGGACGGGCCGGCCCCTCGTTGACTGGCATGCGGCATCGGGCAGTGCGACGCGCGCGATCGCGACCGCTGTATTGCCCGACGGCCGTGCGGTGGTGCTCGCCGGTGCTTGGGACGACATGCGGTACACCGACGTTCTGCGCGTCTGGCAACTACCCAGCGCCGCAATCCTGCCGATCTCCCTCGGTGACACTGCCGGCGTCGACTCGATCACGACGACCACGTTGCCCGACGGCAGCAGCGTGGCGGTCATCGGCAGCCGGTCCGGCGTGCACATCCGGGACTTGTCCACGGGCCGGCTCATCAGCGGCCCCTTCGCACCGCCCGGTGGCGGCGCCAACCCCGTGGCGGCCATGGTGCTGCCCGACGGCCGCACGGTGGCTGTCACCTGCGGTCAAACGAACGCCGGAGTCTGGGAACTGCCAAGTGGGCGGCGCTTGGGCAAGATACTCACCCACGGTGACGCCTTCGCCCTCACGACCGTCGTACTGCCTGATGGGCGCGCCGTCGCCGTCACCGGCGGTCGCGACGCCGCCGTCCGGCTCTGGGACATTCCCACCGGACGGCCTGTCGGGGAACCCATGACCGGCCATGGTGAGGGCATCAACGCGGTGGCCGCCGCCGTCCTCCCCGGCGGTCGCGCGGTCGCCGTCACCGGGAGTCACGATGCCACGGTCCGGCTGTGGGACCTCTCCGCCGCCCGTCCTCTCGGGCCACCGTTGCGAGTTCCCAGCCCGGTCACCGGCGTGCGCATCGCCGAAGTCAACGGCCGGCCCGTTGCGGTCATCGCCGGCGACGGACTGGCGGTCGTTTCCCTGTCCAGCGGAGAAGAGTGAAGAATCGTGTCGGTAAGCACGAGCATCGTGGGGGTGCACGGGATAGCCCAGCAGCAGCTCGGGCCCCATCAGCTGAAAGGCCAGTGGAGCCCAGCTCTGCGAGACGGCCTGTATTTCGCGCATGGCAGCGAGGTGGGGGAACCGCCTCTGGATATTGCCTTCTACGGTGATCTGTTCCTGCGGAACATGAATGTCGAGCCGGCCACCAAAGGCGCTGCTGAAGGGGCGGCCGGCCTGCTGAGCGATCTCGAGGACGAAGAGCTGGCGGACCTTTCCGCGGCAGTCGCCGACGTGGCCGGCGAGGAGGAGTTCGCGGCAGCGGAGGCGGAAACCAAGGCCGCCAAGGGGATCGCCGACGGGGCGCCCAGCGCTCTGCTGACGGTGCTGCGCGTGGTGGATCGACGCTTCGGAGCGAGTGCCGGTGTGTTGTATCTCGGGGAACTTCGTCAGGTTCGTCGTTACCTCCGGGACAACGCTCTCAAGGCAGAGACGGATGCCAAGGTCCGCGCGAAAATGACCTCCCAATGCCACGTGCTGATCGGGCACTCGCTGGGATCTGTCGTCGCCTTCGAATACGTCCGGCAAAATCCCGGCCACCCACTTGCCCTGCTGCTCACTTTGGGATCGCCGCTGGGCCTGCGCATGGTCCGCAGCCAAATGCCCGATGCGGGCTACGGGGCTGCTGATGGTCTGCCAGCGAATGTTGCGGCGTGGACGAACATCCGCGACAAGCGGGACCCGGTCGCCTGCGCCGGTGACCTGCGGCCTTTGTGGCCAGGAGTGACCGACCGGCACGTGGACAACGAGGACAAGGCGCACCAGGTTGTCCGCTACCTGAGCAAGCGGGAAGCCGGCAAGGCCGTACTCGATGCACTCCCGGGGCTGGCGCCATGACGAATGCATTGACGGGCGGCGATGTTCTACGGCGCCACTTCGTGGCGATAGCCACCTCCGCATATGAAGACCCCAGGTGGTGGGCGCTCGATGTCGAGAAGGAGGTGAGTCTTCTGCGTGACTGGCTGTGCTCCGAGCAGCTCGGGGACCGGCGGTTCGTACCCCTGAACCAGCATCTCGCCGAGAACCCTGATGAGAATGCCATCCGCTCCGCCCTGCAGAACCCGCCGTATGCCCGTCGTTGGACCGCGAACGACGCAGCGGTCGTTTACGTCACCGGCCACGGCGAGATCAAGCACGACAACCATTGGCTGGTACTTCAGGCGACCGAATGGGACCGCATCCGGTCCACCGCGCTGCGCACCGCAGATCTCGCCGGATGGCTGACCGAGACGGATATCAAGCATCTGCTTCTCATCTTCGATCTGTGCTACGCCGGACAAACCGTCGTGGAGACCGGGAGGTTCGACGAGGAACTCCCTCCGAACTGGCTCGTCCTGGCCAGCGCCACCAAGTCCCAGAAGGTCGTCACCAGTGCACTGACCGAGGCCATCAACGGCTTTCTCGAGGAATTGGCATCCGATGTCGGCCAGAAGTACGGCGTTGACGCGTTTCTTGAAGTTGCCACGTTCGTCGACGAGATACAGAACAGGCTGGGGGACCAACGGCTGGCCCATCTGGCGGGCTCGCCGCTGAGCCGGAAGCATGCCTGCCTGCCGAACCCGCATTATCGGGCTCCGGCGCCGGTGGACTCTCGACGTCGCGACCTTGCCCTGCCCCAGCAGGATCTGCTCACGCACTGGGGGCCGCGCTCGCGCGGGGTGGTGGAGGCCGGCGATCCAGGCTGGCTGTTCACGGGCCGGGACCAGCTCATGCGTGAACTGATCGATGCCGCTGTCGGAGAACCGGGCGTGGTCCTTGTCACGGGCGGTGCGGGGTCCGGCAAATCCGCTGCCCTGGCCCGTCTGGTGACCTTGAGCGACCCGGTCTTCATCGAGCAGTACCGTGACCAGGTCGCCGCTATCCCGTCCGACCTCATCCCGCCCCCGGGGGCGGTCGACGTCGCTGTCCTGGCGACCGGCAAACGCCCAGATGAGGTGATCTCCCAAATCTGCCGGGCGCTGCGGGTTCCGACCCCCAGGAGCTGGCGTCCGGTGCCGACCCTCCAGGAGTGGATCGGCGCATGGCAGTCGTGGCTGGCCGAGCGGGAAAAGACGGTGACCCTCGTCATCGACGCACTGGACGAGGCGAGTGACCCGCAGGGCTTGCTCTTGGACGTACTGACACAACTCGGGGAGGGCGACGGCCATTTCAGCAGGGTGCGACTGTTGCTGGGCGTCCGCTCCAGTGGAGGCTCCGGGGGCGTCGCCTCCTACTGGAGCCCGCACGAGCCGCGGCTGACGGCTCCGGCCGCTTTCCCCTTCCCTGCCCTGCAGGTCCCTGAATTGGCTGACCGGGCGGAGACGGAACTGGCCGCACACCGCATCCGCGTGGACGAGCAGCCCTGGTGGCGGCAGGAGGACGTGGCTTCGTACGCTGCTGAGCTCCTCCAAAGCCTCCCCGACTCCCCTTACGCCGAGCGCCCGGACACTGCCAGAGCGGTCGCCGAGGTCCTGGCGCAGCACGCGGGAAAGTCGTTCCTGATCACCCGGGTCGCTGCCGCCTCCCTGGCTCACCGCCACGTCACCGTCGACCCGCAGGACCCGCACTGGCTGGCGACCGTCAGCGAAGGGGTGCTCGGAGTCTTCCGCGACGACCTGCGCGTCATCCTGCCGGACCCCGACGAAAGGCGTCGCGCCGTCAATCTGCTCCGCGCGGTGGCCTTCGCGTACGGCCGGGGGCTGCCGTGGCGTGATGTCTGGCCCGCCGTCACCAACGCCGTGGCGAGCGACCCGTACCGAACGTTCACCGACAGTGACATAGCCTGGCTCCTCGCCACCCGACTGGCCGCTTACCTGATCACCGACCGCGAAGACGGCGACACCGTCTACCGGCTCTTCCACGATGAACTCCGCGATACGCTGCGGGAGTTCTGGGTCAAACTCCTCGGATAGCCGAGAGGCAGCCGGGAGTGGGTTACGAGACTGGGCCTTCAGCAGTCCCCGTGACCGGTGCCCCACCGTACGCTCGTACCGTTCGACAACGACGTCGGCGGAGCGGCGCTGTCCGTGACCGCCTGGTCGGCGACGCCGCCCAGCGCCTCCCGACCGCTGCCGGAATTGCCGCGGGGGCCGGCGCACTCCGCGTCGGCCCCGGCGTGCGTGGGACGGGCCGGCCGCTCCAGGGACGCCACCGGCTCGGTGCGGCAGGTCAGTTCTGCGCGCCGGCCAACAGCGTGCGGTACCAGCCGAGTGTGGCGTCGACCGTCGCTTCCAGCGGCGCCGGACGGTGGCCGAAGGACCGCTCGAATGCCGAGGAGTCCACGATCTGCGGCTCGGTGTGCTGGTAGAACATCTCCGCGTACTCATCCATGAAGGTCGCATCGAACGGCCCGAAGGGGCGGGGCTCGGTGAGCAGCACCCGCCGCAGCGGGCGGCCCACCCGCTCCTCGATCATCGAGTGGATCTCGCGGGTGGTACGGGCGGGCGCGGTGGGCAGATGCCACACCCGGCCGTCGCCTTCCGGGTCTTCGCCGAGGGCGGCCAGTCCCTTCGCCACATCCTGGATGGCCGTGTAGCTGTGCGGGAGGTCGATGTCGCCCAGCGCCAGGACCTCGCCGCCGGTCAGTGCGGGCGGGAACACCGCGCCGCCGAGCGTGGAGTTGAGCACGCCGGGGCCGACGAAGTCGGCGGACCGGCCGAGGACGACACGGGCCCGCCCCGCACGGTGAGCGGCGAGATATGCCTCGTCCAGCTGCGCCCGCATCACGCCCTTACGGCTCGTCGCCCGCCAGGGAGTGTCCTCCGTCATCACCTCACCGCGCGTCGGGCCGTACGGATACAACGTGTCCAGGACGACCAGCCGTGCCCCGGTGGCCTCGACGGCGGCCAGCACCGCCTGCTGGACCCGGGGCATGACCTCGACCTGCAGGTGATAGGCGACGTTCACGCAGTGGTACACGACATCGGCGCCCTCGACGGCGGCCAGCGCCCCGTCGTGCGTGCTCACATCGGCGGCACGGCACTGCACGCCCTCGGGGGCGCCTTCCGGCACCGAGCGGCTCACCAGCCGTACGGCATGACCCCGGCGGGCGAGCTCGGCGGCGAGCGTGGTGCCGGCCGGGCCGGCACCCAGAACGGCATGGAGACGGCGTGCTGCAACAGACATGGCGATTCCTTCGCTGCGGGGTGGTGGGTGGATCGGATCGGCGGGTGATGGGGGCGGGCTTTCGCTTCCCAATCTCACTTCTGTTAGAGACCATAACTGGAGCGATCCATCATCGCAACTGAAGTGACGGTTACGATGAGCGAAGCCCACTCACTTACGCCGTCCGCCGCCCCGCGGCGCAGGAGGAGAACATGGCCGACGAGGTACGAAGCCCCCGGGCGCGCTACCGCGAGCAAAACCGTGCGGAGATCAAGGCGGCCGCGCTGCAGCAGCTCGCCGAGGGCGGCGTCCAGGCCGTGGCACTCACCCGGATCGCCAAGGAGATGGGACTGTCCGGGCCGGCCCTCTACCGCTACTTCGCAGGCCGGGACGATCTGCTGGGCGAACTGATCCGGGACGCCTACGACGACGTGGCGCAGGCCATCGCGCAGGCCGACGACGCCTCCGCCCGGGACGCGCGGGCCACCCTGCACGCCCTCGCCGGCGCCTACCGGAGCTGGGCCGTCGCACAGCCGCACCGCTATCTCCTGATCCAGGGGACGCCGCTCCCCGGTTACGCGGCTCCGCCCGACACGCTCCAGCGCGCGCGGGCCGTCCTGGGGCCGTTCCTGAAGGTGTTCGCCGCGGGTGTGCCCGCCGAGCCGCTACGGCCGGTCGTCGCCGAAATGGACGTGTGGGTACGCAAGGACGACGGCGTCGCCGACTGGGTGGCGCAGCACACCGGGCTGCCGCCGCACGGCAAGGCGGCCGGCACCGCCCTCGCCGGTACGGTGCTGGCCTGGTCGCAGTTGCACGGCACGGTCGGCCTGGAGGTCTCCGGCCATTACGCCGGGATGGGGCACCACGCGTCGACCTTGCTCACCACGCAGATCAACACCCTGGCCGATTCCTTCCGGCTCTAGAGGGACGATCGTCGCGTTCAGACGTGCCCTTGATGGCCGCGATCCGCCCGGCATGAGCGTCGTTTCCTCGATGCGGCGGAAGCGGCCATAGGGGGCGAACTCGCCGAAGAGGTAGGCCTCGGTGCGGTGCGGACGGCGGAGCCGTGCTTCTTGGGGACGGGAGCACGGTGGCGGGGTGACTTGACCCGCAGCGTTGCAGCCGTGCCGCCGAGGCACACCAGGCGGTCAAGCGGTAAAGCGGTCAGCAGTCGATGTCAGACCAGTGTGGTGTCGTTGGCGCAGTGATGTTCGGCCATGTATGCGACGCGAAAGGGCAGTCATGGACCACGAAGAGTGGCGACCGTTCCTGAAACTCTGGAGTGCGGAGTGGATCGTCGGGCACGAACCCGAGCGGGACGCACCCTTGCATGACAACGTCGTACGGGACGGCTGGCTCGGGTTCGACCCGGCGAGTGCGGACGAGGTCGTGGCAGCCGAGGCACGCCTGGGCCGGACGTTGCCGCCCTCGCTCCGCGAGTTCCTGCTGACCACCAACGGGTGGCGGGACGCGGGGAATTTCATTTACCGGCTCGCGGGCACCTCCGAGCTCGCCTGGCTGGCCGATACCGACGAGGGCTCCAGCTGGATCGATGCTTACAGCGACACCGAGTTCGCCGACGAGGACGAAGACGAAGAGCCTGAGGGCGACATCCTCGCCCGTTCCCTGCGCCTCTCGCTCGACGGCGACGCCGCGGTCATGCTCCTCGACCCCGAGGACGTCGATGAGCGCGGCGAATGGGCCGGATACTGGCTCGCCTCGTGGTCAGGCATGGGACCGGAACGCTTCGACTCCTTCTACGACCTGATGCACCACCAGTACGTCTCGTTCCACAGGCTCCGCCGACCGGAGCGCGAGAGCGGGTCATGACCAGAGCCAGAGCCGAACCTCAGCCACGGTGAAGCTCCAGCAGCCCGGTAAAGCTGACCGTCGCTGCACTGGACACCGACGCCCTCCTGCTCGGAACCCACTTCCCGCACCCCACCGTCGGGCTGGTCCGCAGCCACCGGGGACGCTACCGGCTGGTGGCCGAACAGCGCCCCGATGCCTCGCCCACCAAGATCTGACCTGCGACGCCGCCGTGGATCAGCTGCCAGATACGGTCCCGTGGTCCTGCTCGACGAGCTGACCGCGGCACCGTTCAGATCGCGGATGGTGCGGTGCACCGAGCTGTCAGCGGCGTCAGCGGCGGGCGCGGCACCGTACGGCGCGTGGCGGACGCGCGAACCGCAGGGAGAGCTCTGGACACGCACTGTCAATTGCTCGCGAAGGGTGTGGCCGGCGCGGGTGGGGGCTCCAGAGGGGAGTAGCGCCACCCGCGCCGGGTGGCGTATCCGCCGGCACGGGGGAACCGTCGGATCCGCATGGGCCGATGACCAGTCGGCTACTTCTTCTGCGTCACCGGTTGATCAATCGTTACTCGCACAGGAGCAGATGCCTGGAAGAACGCATATGTCCTTGCGTATCGGACGTATCGCTTGGCCGAGTAACGCGGCAGCCCCCTGCGGCGCAGAACTGCATACGGGTGCGAGTGGTCGTCCCCGTACGCGATCACGGTCAGGGTGACTCCTGTGGGGGGTGGCCTCCCTGGCCGTGATCGGCCCCCCTGCCGCCGAGGCGCTGCGAGCGTCAGATTGCGACTCCCATGAGCCACAGGTTCGAAGCCATGCCCGCAGATGATCGACACAACGGCGGCCGGGCCGGCACACAGCGGACAGCCCTGATCATCCACACGATTGCCGACATAGCCGCCGCGTTCTTGGCTTTGTGGATCGTGTTCTACCTGCTCCAAGCGAACCAGGGCAACGTCTTCGTCCAGTTCGTGAAGAGCGTGGCCGACTCGCTCTCCTGGTGGGCGCAGGACATCTTCACCATGAACACCGAAGGCCTGCGGGTGGCCCTCAATTACGGTCTGCCTGCCGTGATCTATCTCCTCGCCGGACATCTGATCGCCGGGCGGGTGCGCCGCCTCTGACCAGCGATGCGCGGGGCCGGCGTCCTGACCGAGTACCTCACCGACATCGGTCGCGGCCACCGCGACTACGGGACCCGGCCTGCGCACTACCCGGCCGTCGGCCAGTACTTCCTCGCGCCCTCCCCCGCTGTGCGACGAACACCTGGAGCGAGGAGAACGAGGCTGCCTCGGTGCGGGCGTACACCGCGATGTCGCAGATCATGATCGACGCGGCCGGCGAGGATCGGCGGCGCGCGCCGGCCCGCTGGCACGCCGAGATTGTCTCCGACGAGCTGCGCATCACCGGCGCGACCGTCACCGTGCGCCCGCCGCCCCATCGAGGTACGACGCCTAAATCTGTCGGGTCCCCCCCGGCCTGATCCGCAGTGGCGTCGACACCTGGTGGGGATTGGCGTACCGGCCCACCGCATACGGCACGACTCCCATCGAAGAGCCCCGTCGCGGCACGGGATCAGGGAACGGAGGAGATGCGGACGTGAACAGGCAAGTGAACGCCGAGACAGTCGGTGGCGTTCAGGCGGCGCTCAGGGAAGAGGACCAGGCGGGCGTGCCGGATCAGATATCCGCGGCAGGC
This sequence comes from Streptomyces sp. NPDC059649, assembly GCF_042734445.1. NCBI lineage: Bacteria > Bacillati > Actinomycetota > Actinomycetes > Kitasatosporales > Streptomycetaceae > Streptomyces > Streptomyces sp. NPDC059649. Next base: position 498,858 of record NZ_JBHWDV010000001.1, on the reverse strand, counting down.
CGGATGCCCACGGTGGACCCGATGGCCGCTGCGGACTGCGGGGCCCGGCCCGGCAGCGATGGCGAGCATGAACTCCAGGAGCGCCTGGGCACCACCGCACGCGCCGACAAGTTCTACGACGAGCAGGTCCTGGACCGGCTCAACACCAGGATGCGGGAGTTCGTGGCGCGCCAGGAGATGTGCTTCGTGGCCACCTCCGACCGGCACGGTGAGTGCGACAGCACCTTCCGGGCCGGTCCGCCCGGCTTCCTCCAGGTCCTCGACGACAGGACGCTGGTCTACCCCGAGTACCGGGGCAACGGCGTGCTCGCCAGCCTCGGCAACATCGAGGAGAACCCCCACGTCGGTGTCCTGATGATCGACTTCCTGAAGGACCGGATCGGCCTGCATGTCAATGGGCGGGCCCGGATCGTTTCCGACGAGGAAATGCGCCGCGCCCACCCCGAGCTGCCGGTCGACCCGGTGCCTGGGCGCCGAGCGCAGCTGTGGGTCGAGATCGCGGTGGAGGAGGCGTACATCCACTGCGCCAAGCACATTCCGCACCTGCAGAAGGCGCCGGCCGAGCAGCGCCAGCGGCAGGCGTGGGGCACGGACGGCTTCAAGCGCAAGGGCGGGGACTTCTTCGGCGCGGCGGCCGACGCCCCGGACCGCCCTCCGTACCGGCCCCGGCGGCGCAAGCGTTACGTTCCGTCGTGGGCGCAGGCTGGAGAGCCGACGCGGGCCGCTGTGTGGCAGCGCTCGGTCGAGCGGTTGTTGGCGGTGGTGGCGCGGCGGAACTCCGACGCGGAGGAGGAGGGCAAGCAGTCCTTTCGAGGCTGGTTCGGCTAGCCAAGGCCTGTCGCCGGACGCCGGACGCCGGTGAAGCGAGTGTGTGACGGTTCGCCCGGTGTGCCCTGGAATCTTGGCCATGCCGGCGAAGGAACCTTCGGAGCGTCCCACGGCGAAACAGGTGGCCGACAGCTTCAGCAAGGCTCTGCAGACAGCGCACCGCCGACTTCCCCGACCACTCGCCGACTCCCCCGACCACCAAGGAAAAGGCCGCGGGTAAGAAGGGGCACGGAAGCCCCAAGACGTAGCGTCAGGTCGTATTCCGCGGTCGGTGAATCGCCGAGGGATGGGTGCCGGGTCCCGGGAACACCTCGATGGTGGCTGCAAGTCGCGCCCCATCAGTCAGAGTTGGCCGCCAAGGATTCGGGAGACGTGCTCCTGCGGAATGCCCAGCATCCGGCTCGCGTCCCGCTGGCTCAGACCGAGCTGTGTGACGAGGACATGGACGGCTTCGGCCAACGCTTGCTGCTCTGCGGCGATGGCCGTCATCAGTTCGTCGCGAGCGTGTCGGACGCGCCGCAGTGGGCCTGCCGCCTCCGGGATGACCAGATCCACGCAGATGTCGTCAGCCGGCACCTGGAGTGCCCCCGCAACGAGGTCGCGGGCGCGAGCTTCGGCCTCCCCCAGAGTGCGCCCCTGGCTGTAGAGAGCCAGTTCAGGAATGTCGACGTTCCACCACCGCCCAGCCTGGCGCAGGTGGGCTTCGTAACGTGTGTTCACGGAATGGGACCCTTCACTTCTTGCTCGCCCCAGCACCCTAGTCACTGTGTGAGGGCGAGGAAGACCCGACGGGGTTGCGTGAGCGGGGTCTGACCGGCCCGTCGCCCCGTCCGGCACCGGAGCTGCCGGCCCGGCGTCGGGAGCGAGGGGCGGGGGTGACGACGGCGGCGAGGTGTGGGCGATCCCCTCAGGCGCGGCATGGCTGGGCGTAGGGAAGTTCCGGTACGTATTCCCGCCATTGCGCCGGGGTGAGTTGACCGGCGGTGCTGGCGCAGATCCGCCGGATCGCCTGGGCGAGTCCGAGGGGCGTGAACTCGATCGTGCCGTCCGGTCCCGCTGTGGCCAGGAGCTGCCCGTCCGGGCGGTACGCGGCCGTCTCCATCGCTTCGGTGTGGCCCGCGGTGAGCGCCTTGCCCCAGGGGGCCGGTCGAGCGGGATCGGTCAGGTCCCACAGCAGGACGCTGTGGTCCTCGCCGGCGGAGGCCAGCGTGCGGCCGTCCGCGCTGAAGCCCACCCAGGTCACCCGGCCGGTGTGCCCGGTCCCTGCCGGCCCCGCCAACCGCGGCTCTCGGACCGGCACCGGACCACAACCAACAAGCAGCAACCAACAACCAACAAAGGAGAATTCGCCATGCCCACCATCCGCAGCATGCGCCGTCTCGGCCTCACCGCCGGGGCCCTCGGTGCCGCCGCCGTGCTCGCCCTGCCCGGCAACGCGTTCGCCGTCACCAAGCTCTCCCAGTCGGCCGCCGCCTCCCAGCTGCGCGCGGCCGGGGTCACCTGGTCCTCCAGCGGCAACTGCACCACCCGTTCCAACCCCAGCTGCACGTCGTTCGAACAGATCAACCAGGCCACCGTCGACGGTCTCAAGACCCTCAAGCGCGCCAGCGGCTGCGCGATCAACGTCACGGGCGGCACCGAGGTGGGACACGCCTCGGGCACGTACAGCCACTACCACGGCTACAAGACCGACATCGCCCCGAAAACCTGCATCAGCAACTACATCACCAGCAGCTTCACCCACATCTCCAACCGGGGTGACGGCGCGGCGCGTTACCGCTCCTCGGCGGACAACGTCTACGCCCCGCGAAAGCAACCACTGGGACATCACCTACTGCGGCGGCAGCTCCGCCTGCACCTCCGCCGCCAGCTCCTGACCCGCGACCCGACCCGGAAAGGCATCCCATGAAGCACCGCACAGCCGTCCTGCTGAGCGCCGGGGCGCTGCTGGCCGGCGGCCTGGTCACCGCGCCCTCCGCCTCCGCCTCCGCCGCCACCAGCTGTCTCGGCTCCTCCTGCAACGGTCGCAACCCCGCCCACACGACCTGCGCCAACGACGCCCGCACGGTGGCCGAGGGCAGCGGCCCGATCACGGCCATGGAACTGCGCTACAGCCCCTCGTGCCGGGCCGCCTGGGGCCGCTTCAGGATCAGCGCCCCGTCCGGCTCCAGGATCGAGGTCAGGAACAGCCAGGGCAAGCAGTACACCACTTACGGCAGCGGCCACTTCTACAGCGTCATGGTCAACGACAAGAACGTGAAGGCGTGGGCGTGCGGTATGTGGAGGTCGGACGGCTCCGACAGCGTCGACTGCACCCACCGCTACTGATACGCGGCACCGAACGCGGGCCGCTCGTCACCGGCGCCGGCCTCGTCGGCTCGCCGGTCCGGCGAGCGGCCCGGCCCGTCCGTGCATGACGTGATCAACCGCCGCTGTCAGGGCCGCCAGTCAGTCGACGAGGTCCAGCGCGGCGGCGACGATGCTGTCGGTGTCGATGCCGTGGTAGCGGTAGACGTCCTCGATCGAACCGCACTGGCCGAACCGCGTCACGCCGAGGGTGGTGACCGGCGTGTTCTGGATGGTGCTGAGGAAGGCCAGGGTGTGCGGGTGACCGTCCAGCACGGTGACGAGCGGCGTGACCCGGTAGGCGGGGAAGACCTGGTCGAGGATCCAGGTCGGGTCCTCGGACCGGCCACGGCGGGCCTGGAGCGCGCGGAACAGCAGGTCCGGGCTGGTCACGCACACCACGTCGGCGTGGTGGCCGAGGGCGGCCAGCCGGTCGGCGGCGGCCAGGGCCTCGGGTACCAGGGCGCCCATCGCGGCCAGGGTCACCACCGGCCTCTCCTCCTGGCGCAGCCGGTAGGCGCCCGCGGTCACGTGCCGGCGGCGGCGCTCGCGTGCGGCCGGGTCGCCGGGGACGGCGGCCAGGGACTGGTCGACGGGTCGTGTGGACAGTCGCAGATAGGCCGAACTCCCGTCCGGACGGCCGAGGTTGCCGAGCGCGGCGAGCAGACACCACTCGGTGTCGATCGCGAACGCGGGCTCGTAGGTGACGCAACCGGGCTGCTCGATGCCCAGTGAGGGGGTGATGATCGACTGGTGGGCGCCGCCTTCCGGGGCGAGTGTGACGCCGGACGGCGTACCGACCAGGATCGAGCGGCCGCCGGCGTAGATGCCGAACGACCACGGCTCCAGAGCGCGAGTGACGAAGGGGTCGTAGACGACGCCGATCGGCAGCAGCGGCTGGCCCCAGCGGCTCCACGTAGCACCCAGCTCACCGAGCAGGCCGACCAGGTTGGTCTCCGCGATGCCCAGCTCCACGTGCTGACCTGTCGGCAGCTCCCGCCAGTGCAGGATCGTCTCGGCGTCGTCGGCGAACCAGTCGGGGCGCTCGGTCGACGACCACACACCGACCTTGTTGAGCCAGCCGCCGAGGTTGGTGGAGGAGCTGACGTCCGGGCTGACGGTGACGATCCGGCTCGCCGCCTCCGGCGCCTTCCGGGTGAGGTCGAGCAGTACCCGTCCGAGGGCCTGCTGGGTGTGGGCGGTGCCGGTCGGTGCCGGTCGAGCGAGGTCGGTGGGGACGGGCGGGACCGGCTGCGACGTCTGCCGGGGGCGGTGCAGCCGCCTGGCGGCCGCCGCGCACCGGGCCGCTTCCGGCGAACCGTCGGCGAACGCAGCCCATGGGCGGTCGAGGTCGGTTCGCAGGCGGGCGGCCAGTGCCCGCATCTGATCAGCGGTCAGCAGCGAGGAGTGGTTCTGCGGATGGCCCTCGGTGGGCAGCCCGTAGCCCTTGACGGTGTACGCGAAGATCACCGTCGGGCGGGTGTCGTCGACGGCGTCGAACGCGCCCGTCAGCGCGCCGATGTCATGGCCGCCCAGGTTGCGGAGCGCGGCGAGCAGGGAAGCGTCGTCGAGGGGTGCGATGAGGTCGGCGATCGGCCCGGCGGTGGAGCCGGTGCCGGGCAGGCGCTCGCGCAGCTCACCGGCGGAACAGCGCAACAGACGCTGGTATTCGGGATTGCCCATGGCGTCGATACGGGCACGCAGTGCCTCGCCGCCCGGTCGGGTGAACAACTCCTGCAACAGACACCCGTATTTGAGGGTGAGGACCTGCCAGCCGGCCGCGGCGAACATTCCCTGGAACCTGTCCGCGGCGATGCCGGGCACGACACGGTCCAGGGACTGCCGGTTGAGGTCGACGACCCACACCACCTCGCCCAGGCCCGGCACCATGGGGTCCTGTATCGCCTCCCAGACCGCGCCCTCGTCCAACTCCGCGTCGCCCAGCAGGGAGTACTGCCGTCCCGTACCAGCCGCGCCGAAATGGTCGTCCACGTAGCGCCGTGCGAGGGCACCCCACAGAGGGGCGGTGGCGCCGATGCCGACCGAACCCGTCGAGTAGTCGACCGGGTCGGGGTCCTTGGACCGGCTGGGATAGCTCTGCAGACCGCCGAAGGCGCGCAGGGTGGTCAGATAGGACTCGTCCAGCTCGCCCAGCAGGTAGTTGATCGCATGCAGCACCGGGGAGGCGTGCGGCTTGACCGAGACCCGGTCGTCGGCGGTCAGGGCGTGGAACCACAGCGCCGTCGCGATCGACGTCATCGAGGCACTGGACGCCTGATGTCCGCCGACCTTCAGCCCCGAGGGATTGGGCCGCACCCGGTTGGCGTGGTCGATGATCGCGGTGGACAGCCACAGCACCCGTTGCTCGATCGCTTTCAGCACGGCGAGTTCTTCGTCCCCGGCAAGGACCGAGCCGTTGCCGCCAGCCGTCCTGAACCGGGAGTTCGAGATCATCACAGACCACCTCCACCGATCGGCGCCATGCCGGCCGATTGACTTTGTGATGCGTCAGTAGACAGATGGCTCGGCAACTGCACAAGATGTGCTTCTGGGACTGAGCATTCTGCTCAGATTCCGAGCCGGACGAGAGACGTCGAGTGGGCATCATGAGCAACGAGCGAACCCTGGACGGCACCGACGCGCGCATTCTGCTCGCCCTGGCCACTGATCCACGGGCCACCGTCGTCGCCCTGGCCGAGCAATTGGGGCTGTCCCGCAACACCGTCCAGGCCCGGGTGGCGAAGATGGAGCGGGGCGGCGCACTGGGCTCCTTCGAACGCCGGATCACTCCGACGGCACTGGGCTACCCGCTCACCGCGTTCGTCACCGCCCAGGTCAACCAGCACCAGCTGGCGGAGATCTCCCAGGCCCTGGCGGCCATCGACGAGGTCATGGAGGTCTTCGGACTCAGCGGCGAGACCGACCTGCTCGTCCGCGTCGTCGCCGCGGACGCCGAGGACCTGTACCGGATCGCGGGACAGATCCTCGCGGTACCCGGGATCGAGCGCACGACGACGGCCCTGGCCATGCGCGAACTGGTGCCCCACCGCATCGCCCCGCTGCTGCGACGCGCCACGGACGGCAGGTAGCCGACGGTCGGACGCCGGGAGCCGCCTGCCATGCGGCCGTGACGGTTCCCGGGCGTGCCACCGCGATCCGTACGCGTCGGGGTCGGGCTGACGGCAGTGGTGGTCACTCCCGGTCGCCGGTCTCCTCCACGGGCGGCATGAACGCGCGCAGCCACCGCTCGGTCTGCGCGACGTGCGCCTGTGCGGCTCCGGCCGCGGCGACGGGGTCGCGGTCGGCGATGGCGGTGGCCAGGACGCGATGGTCGTCGTCGCTCTTGCTGCGCAGCTCAGGGCCTTCAGGCAGGGTGAAGACCTGGTATTTGCGGGAGCGGGCGCGGAAGACCGCCAGCAGGGAGACCAGGGTGGGGCTGCCGCCCACCCGGGCGATCTCCGCGTGGAAGCGATGGTCGAGTTCGGAGGCCTTGGTGGGATCGTCCGTGGCTTCCATCTCCTCGATGAGGGCGAAGAGCGTGCGCACCGTCTCCGGTGTGGAACGGGCCGCGGCTTGGGCTGCGACGTGGACCTCGAGGACGCGTCGGATCTCGTAGACCTCCAGCAGGCCGGACAGCGGGAGGAGTTCGAGGGTCAGGGAGAGGCTGCCGATCACATCCTCGGGCCTCAGCTGTGAGACGTACGTGCCGGAGCCGTGCCGCGGCTCGATGACGCCCAGGGCGGCGAGCATCCGTACGGCCTCGCGCAGCGACCCCCGTGAGACGCCCAGCTCCTCACAGAGCTCGCCTTCGGGCGGGATGCGCTCGCCCGGACCCAGGCGCCCCGTAGCGATCATGTGGCGTAGGCCGTGGAACGCCTTCTCGACTGCGGACATCCAACCCCTCTTCTTCCCATGGCGGGCCTGCGATCACCCGGCGGCCACTCTAGTGAGTCATCAGATGTCTGGTACCCGTTACCCAAAAGACATCTGATGACTCTCACTGTATAACCCTTGTCTTCGCCGAAAAAGCCGTGCCAGGATGCCGAGTCATCAGATGTGTCCCGCGGATGATCTGACGTCCAAGGGCACGCCCCTGTCGGCGGATGGGAGTCATGTGAGCGAGACCGAGGTGACGACCGCGCCGCGCGCCCTACTGCTGGCCGACGGCCGGCCCGCCGACCGGGCGTGGTCGCTGGACCCCGCCCTGAGGCACCTGAACCACGGCTCCTTCGGAGCGGTCCCGCTGGTGGCGCAGGAGCGGCAGCAACTGCTGCGCGGGGAGATGGAACGCTCGCCCGTGGTGTGGTTCCCGGCCCTGCCGCAGCGGCTCGCCGCCACCCGCGCCGAGCTCGCCGCCTTCCTGCGGGTACCGGCCGACGACCTCGCCCTGGTGCCGAACGCCAGCGCCGGCGCCAGCGTTGTCTACGCCGCCCTCACCCGCCGTCGCGGCGGGGAGGTCCTCGTCACCGACCACGGCTACGGCGCGGTCACGATGGGCGCGGAACGGCTGGCCCGCCGCTGGGGCGGCCGGGTCCGCACCGCCCGGGTCCCGCTGGACGCGGACGAGGACGAGGCGTATGAGGCCGTGGTCGCCGAACTCGGCGAGGCCACCGACCTCGTCGTCGTCGACCAGATCACCTCGGCGACCGCGCGCCGACTGCCGGTGGAACGGATCGGCGCCCAGGCGCGCCGGCGCGGCATCCCCGTGCTCGTCGACGGCGCCCATGCGCCCGGACTCGTCGAGAGCCCGCTCGCCGACGCGACGTACGACTTCTGGACGGGCAACCTGCACAAGTGGGGTTGTGCCCCGCGCGGCACCGCGGCACTGGTCGCCCGCGGCACGCTGCGCGACGACCTCCACCCGCTGATCGACTCGTGGGGCGCGGGCGATCCGTACCCCGACCGGTTCGACCAGCAGGGCACGATCGACGCCACCGCCCAGCTGGCCGCCCCGACGGCTCTCACCCTGGTCGAGGACACCTGGGGCTGGCCCACCGCACGGCGCTACATGGACGACCTGGCCGACTACGGCGCGGCCGTGACCGGTGCCGCCTTCGGCGAACTGACGGGCGAGGACTGCCGGGTCGACGTCGGTATGCCGGTGCCCGGTATGCGCCTGGTGCGACTGCCGGACGGCCTCGCGGCCGACCGGATCGAGGCCGACGCGCTGCGCGACCGCGTGGCCCGCGAACTGCACGTGGAAACGGCGTTCACCAGCTTCGCCGGCGTCGGCTATCTGCGCCTGTCCGCCCACGTCTACAACACCGCCGCCGACTACGAGTACTTCGCCGAGGAATGCGCCCCCGTCCTCGCCGAATGGGCCCGAGAAACCCCACGGAAGAGGTCAGCACGATGAGGAGAAGCACGATGGGAAGAAGTACGGCAGCCCTCGCTCTCGGTACGGCCGCCACGATGATCCTGGCCGGCTGTTCCACCATGAGCCCCGGCGCGAGCGGGACGGTCACCCTCAACATGGTCGAGAGCCTGACGAACCCCGCCCGCACCGACGTGCTCAAGGAGCTGATAGCCGACTTCGAGCAGCAGCACCCCAAGGTCAAGGTCAACCTGGTCTCCCCGCCCACCGAGCAGGCCGACCAGAAGCTCCAGCAGATGCTGCAGTCCGGCAGCGGCGTCGATGTCCTGGAGGTGCGGGACACCACCGTGGGGCCCTGGTCGAACAACGGCTGGCTCTACGACATGAAGCAGGACCTCGACGGCTGGAAGGGCCGGCAGGCCCTGACGGACAACGCCGTCAAAGCCTCCAAGGACGCCAAGGGCCGCACGTACTTCATCCCGTACGGCTTCTACGGTCTGAGCCTCTTCTACCGCACCGACCTGATCAAGAAGGCCGGCTTCAGCAAACCGCCCGCCACCTGGAAGGAACTGCTGCAGCAGGCCTCCGCGATCAACGACCCGGCCAAGCGCCGCTACGGCTACGCCTTCCGCGGCGGCGCCAACGGCAACAGCAACGCCACCGCCGCCATCGAGGCGTACGTCGCCGACCAGGTCGACCCGGCCAACGGCTACAAACTCAAGAGCGGCCGTACGATCTTCTCCGCGCCCGAGGCGGAAGACGCCCTGGAGACCTACCTCAAGCTGTTCCGGAAGGCGTCCCCCAAGTCGTCCGTCTCCTGGGGCTATCCGGAGATGGTCGAGGCCTTCTCCAACGGCTCCACGGCCTTCCTGCTCCAGGACCCCGAGGTGATCGCCACCGTCTCGGAGTCCAAGGCGATCGCGAAGAGTCAGTGGAGCACCGCGCCGCTGGTGGCCGGCCCCGGCGGCAAGACCGTGCAGCCGCTGGCCACCGCCGGGTGGGGGGTCGCGAAGGGCAGCGAGCACAAGGCCGAGGCCGTCGACCTGGTCACGTTCCTCTCCCAGGGCAAGGCGTCGACGACGTTCACCAAGAAGAACAGCCTGGTGCCGATCCTCAAGTCGGCCGCCAGTGACCCCTTCTACAGGTCCGGCCCGTGGTCCAGCTACGTCACCATGACCGAGCACCCGGAGAAGTACCTGGTGGTGACCCAGCCGCGTGGCGTCGCGTGGTGGGCCGAGTGGCAGCAGAAGGCCGACGCCGACGTCCAGAAGATGATCCTCGGCAAGACGACGCCCAAGGAGCTGCTGGCGGGCTGGGACGCGTACTGGACCGAGAAGTGGCAGCAGGAGTCGTAGTCATGTCCATCGCGTCCACTCCGACGAAGGCGGCCACGCCGGGCCCGGACAGCGTCTCCCACAAGGGGGGCGCTGCCCGAGGAGGCCGCCGCAGGCGCGAGTTCACCACACGGCGTGGTCTGGTGATCGCCGCCTACCTGGCGCCGGCCGCCGTCTTCGTGGCGGTCTTCACGTACTACCCGATGCTCGCGGGCGGTCAAATGGCCTTCCGCAACTGGAAGTTGACCGACCTGACCGACACCTCCTGGGTGGGCCTGAAGAACTTCCGCGACGTCTTCGCCGATCCTGCCTGGGGGACCGTTCTGGGCAACACCGCGGTCTGGGTGATCGGTTCGATCGTCCCCCAACTGGTGATCGGCTTCGCGCTCGCCCTGTGGCTGCGCCGCCGCTTCCGCTTCCGCGGCCTCTACCAGGCGCTGGTCTTCTTCCCCTGGGCGATCTCCGGATTCCTCATCGGCATCCTCTTCCGCTGGCTGTTCAACAGCGAGTTCGGGGTGGTCAACGACCTGCTGCAGAAGGCCGGGCTGATCGACGAGCCGATCGCCTGGCTGGCGGATCCGGACACCGCGATGATGGCGGTACTGGTCGCCAACGTCTGGTACGGCGTCACCTTCTTCACGATCATGATCCTGGCCGCTCTCCAGTCGATCCCCGACGAGCTGTACGAGGCGGCCGCGCTGGACGGCGCCGGCAAGGTGCGCACGCTCTTCCAGATCACCATTCCGTACATCCGGACCACCCTGGCGCTGACCGTGCTGCTGCGGGTGATCTGGATCTTCAATTTCCCCGACCTGATCTTCGGGATGACCGGCGGCGGGCCGAACAACGAGACGCACATCGTGACCACCTGGATGATCAAGATCACTCAGCAGGGCGACTACGGCAGGGCCTCCGCGCTCGGCCTGCTGGTGGTCTCCGCGCTGCTGGTGTTCGCGGTGTTCTTCCTCATGGCCACGCGCGAGAAGAAAGGGGTGAGGGCGTGATCGGAAAGGAGACCGCGGCCGGCCGGGCCGTCAGGTTCGGCTTCCTGGGCCTGTGGCTGCTCTTCACCGTCTTCCCGCTGTACTGGATCATCGTCACGTCGCTCAAGGCGCCGGGCGACATCTTCCGCTTCCCGCTCGCCTACTGGCCCGAGCAGTTCTCGCTCCAGAACTACAGCGGCCTGTTCGGCGAGGCCGACTTCGGGGCCTACCTCACCAACAGCCTGGTGGTCGCCGCCGTGGCGGGCGCGGTGGCCACGGCGATCTCGATGCTCTCGGCGTACGTGCTGGCCCGTTTCGAGTTCCGCACCAAGTCCGCGCTGCTGATGGCCGCCCTGGCCACCCAGATGATCCCGTCGTTCATCGCGCTGGGACCGCTCTACCTGCTGATGACCGACCTGAAGCTGGTCGACAACCGTCTCGGACTGATCCTCGTCTACATCGCCGTGTGCATCCCCTTCTGCACGGTGATGCTGCGCGGCTTCTTCGAGAACATCCCGGACGCGCTGGAGGAGGCCGCCATGATCGACGGACTGTCCCGGTTCGGGGCACTGTTCCGGGTGCTGCTGCCGGTGATGCGTCCGGCGATCGTGGCCGCGTTCATCTTCAACTTCGTCAACTGCTGGAACGAGCTGTTCCTGTCGGTGACGCTGATGAACAGCGACCGCAACAAGACCGTCCCCACGGCCCTGAACGGCTTCATCTCGAGCTTCAACATCGACTGGGGCTCGATGTCCGCGGCGGCCGTGCTCACCATCCTGCCCACGATGCTGCTGTTCGCCGTCGCCAGCAGGCACATCGTCCAGGGCCTGACGTCCGGAGCGGTGAAGGGCTGAGGGGGCGTGGGAAGGGGGCAGGCTTTGTCATCCGGTGCCGAGGACGGCGCCCAGGTCACCCGACGTCCAGCCCCTAGCTGCTCACCCCCGGACACACCTACCGGCACAGCCTGTGGCAGATCATGCGCGTTCCGTGACGGTCAAGGATCGCAGGACAGGCTGCCCACGTCGCCCCGTGCGCCCCGCCGCGGGCTTGAGCCACCGGCCGGCGAGCTCGGGCCGGCTCGGCCGCCCCCGAGAGCCGTCGGAGCGCAAGAGAGCGGCCGACGCTGTCCTGGCAGGCGGGTGAGCGGGACGGACCGTAGCGTGAGAGGACCGGGCAGGGGTGTGCCGGGGGGAGGGCGAAGAAGGGACGGTGGCCGTGGCAGGGATGGATTACGCGGCGCTGTTCGCCGCCACGCCGAGCCCGTATCTGGTGCTGGGGCCGGATCTGGTGATCGTGGAGGTCAACCAGGCATACCTCGACGCGACCGGCCGGACGCGGGAGGACCTGATCGGGGAATACGTCTTCGATGCCTTCCCGGACAACCCGGCCGACCCCGAGGCCGACGGGGTGCGGAACCTGAGCGCCTCGCTGCACCGGGTCCTGACCACCCGCGAGCCCGACCCGATGGCACTGCAGAAGTACGACATCCCCATCATGGGTCGGCCGGGGGTCTTCGAGGAGCGGTGGTGGTCACCGATCAACACGCCGATTCTCGCCCCGGACGGCACGGTGGTGTGGATCATCCACCGGGTGGAGGACGTGACCGCGTTCGTCCAGGCCCGCACCGCCGGTGCCCGGCCGCCGACCGGTCAGCTGACCGAGCGCGAAGCGTTGGAGGCCGAGCTGTACGCGCGGGCCCGGGAGCTGCAGCGGCTGAACGAAGAGCTGCGGCAGGCCCACTCCCGCGAGCGCCAGGTGGCCGTCACCTTGCAGGAGGGCATGCTCCAGTCACCGGACCTGGCGCGGCACCAGAACGTCGCTGTGCGCTATCTGCCCGCGGCCGGATCGCTGAACGTGTGCGGTGACTGGTATGACGTGGCAGACCTGACCGACGGCCGTTTCTCGGTGGCGGTGGGCGACGTCGTCGGCCACGGACTGGAGGCCGCCGCCGTCATGGGGATGCTCCGCAGCGCGCTGAGCGCGGCGATCCGCGCCCTGGAACGGCCGGCCCAGGCGCTGGAGGTACTGGGGCTGTACGCCCGCTCGGTCGAGGGCGCGCTGAACACCACCGTCGTCAAAGCACTGGTCGACCCCACGAGTTGCCTGATCATCTACAGCAACGCCGGCCACCCGCCCCCGGTCCTGGTGCACACCGACGGCATCTGCGAGCTGCTGGACCAGGCCACCGACCCACCCCTGGGGGTTCGCGCCCTGCACGTCCCCCGTCCCCAGGCAACGGCCGTCTACAGCCCCGGCGACGCCCTCGTGCTCTACACCGACGGCCTGATCGAACGCCGCGACGAAGACATCGACACCGGCCTGGCCCGGCTGACAGACGCCCTCAGCCAGTCCAGCCAGCTCTCCCCGGAGCGCATGGCCGACAGCCTCCTGGCCCGCCTCGGCCTGGCCGGCGGCGGCCGCGACGACATCGCACTGGTCATCGTCCGGCTGTGACCAGCGCCCTTCCCCACCCGAGAGCACTATCCCGGGCGAGCGCGGAGATCTTCGGTGGTGCCCTCACTCCCCCGCCGTCCCGGACCGTCAGGGGCGCCCGCTGCGGTAGCCCGTCGGACGCGGGAGTCGTGGCGGGAGTCATGGCAGGAGTCCTGGCCATGACCGGCCGTGTGCCCCCTGACCTCACGGGCCAGCGCCCCAGGGATGATGACGGGTGACAAGCCGTCAGAACATCCCGCAGGGATCCTGCGACCGGCACGGGGTCGGCCCCGGATAGGGCCCGACCCGTTTGACCCGCAGGTCCGCCAGATCGCTACATCGATGCCACGGCGGGCTCCCGGACTTCGTCGAACGCTTCCGCCCCAACTGGCCATCCGACGTCGGTCAGCCCGTTCCCTGACGCCGGATCTCCGACCCGCGATGCGTGGCGGGCCACGCTTCGGCCTGGTGGTCCGTCGGCCAACTCCCTGTGAGGTCTGGTGAAAAGGGCACGGCCTGGCTAGTACAGGGCCTCGCCCATCGGGGAGCTGTCGCCGACGATGTAGGCGCGGATCGATGCCAGGTACGCGTCGCGGTCGACCCGGCCGTCGCCGTCGGCATCCAGCGCGTCGAACGCGGCGGCGGCGTTGTCCGGCGGGTTGTTCAGTGCAGTACGCAGCGTGGTGAACTCGGCTCTGTCCAAGGCGCCGTCCCTGTCCGCGTCGACGAGGTCGAAGAGCGCGCCGAGCGCGAACCGGCAGACATTGTCGAACTTGTCAGCCCCCACCCACGCGTTGTACTCGTCGAAGGTCAGCTTCCCGTCGTTGTTCGCGTCCATCGCACTCCAGGCTTTGATGCCTTCCGTGCGGGCGGCGACGACGAGCGGGTCGTCCTCTGTGCGACCTGTGGCCAGGACGGTCCGGTCGATCCGGGAGAGATAGTCGTGCCGCGTGATGACCTGATCCCCGTCGGAGTCCATCATGGCGAACACGCGCACTCTCGCGGCGGTGGCAGCAGTGGCGGCTGCGGCGGTCATACGGCTCACTCGGGTCTCCTCCAGCTCAGTTCCTGCTCTGATTCGACGAGGACTCGTCCGGCGCTTCCTACCCGGCACCTTCCGGATACCAAGCGTCCCCCCGGGAGGACAGGCGTGCGCGACGGCTTGTTGAGCGAGCGCGCGCCGGCGGCGCGCTTCGAGACGCCGGATCAGCCGATGCAACACCGGGGTAGTCCGCCAAGTGCCCATATACGTCGGACGCAAGTGTCCACATACGTCGGATGACTTACTGGAGGGGCATGTGGTGAGCAGGCGCGGTATGACAGTGACGCTGGGGTCCCTGGCGCTGGTGGTCTCCTCGATGGTGTGCGCGCCGGCCGGTCAGGCCAGGACAGCCGCGGACGGGGCGGTCAACTGCACGGGCAACGCCCACAGCAGCTATGACCCGCCGCTCACCCTCCTGCCCCGGAAGACCCACAACCACGCGCACGTGCGCTACACCTGCACCACCGGCCCCGGCCCCGCCGTCCCGGCCACCGGCTCCTTCGACGCCGAGGCGCCGTCGGCATCCTGCGTCTCGCTGTCCGGCGCGCACGGCAGGGAAATCGTCCGCTACGCCGACGGCCGCCGATCAGTGATCGTTATTGACGGCGCGACCACCGCCCGCGTGGCGGGCGTCCTGGTCGTCCTGCAGTCGGGCAGGGTCATGGAGGGACGTGGCGAGGGCCACTTCGTACGCCGGACCGTGACTTCACTGCCCCAACAGTTGCCCACGGACTGCCTCACCTCCGGCCTCAACCACACCCAAAGCCTGGTTCAGCTGGAGATCCTGCCGTAGTACCGGCCCGCCACTGCACCGGCCGCTTACGGAGTTGTGGGACCGGCTGGTGTTGGCTGTGGATGTCTCGCCGTGGCTGCGGCCGGGCGCCAACACCTGTGCTGCCCAGGCCCTTTGCCCTGCTCGCAACGCCACACAGCAGACCGGCGTGCGCAGCTCGCGCCGGCACCAGCCGTTCAACCGGTCCCGTCTTGGCGGCGGTGCCGCCGTACAGCGACAGTCACTGCACCGAAGGAAACGTCGTCCTGGGTCCTGTCCGATGGGTCGGACAGGACGCTAGCTGCCGAGGAAGCGGAGCACCGCCAAGACCCGGCGATTCGTGCCGCTGTCCCGTGGCAGTCGCAGCTTGTCGAATACCGCATTGGTGTACTTCTCCACCGCGCTTTTGGACACGAACAGGTGTTGTGCGATCGCGGTGTTGGTGTGCCCCTCGGCCATGAGGGCCAGGACGGCCCGTTCACGGTCGGTCAGCAGGCCGAGTTCGTCGGCGTGGCGTGAGCGGGTCAGCATACGACGCACCACCTCCGGGTCGAACACGGTCTGCCCCTCGTTCACCCGCTCCAGTGCGGACAGGAATTCCTCCACCCTTGCGACCCTGTCCTTCAGCAGGTAGCCCATGCCCCGGGTGTCCGCTGCCAGCAACTCCGCGGCGTATCTGTGCTCGACGTACTGGGACAGCACCAGCACCCCCACCCGGGGGTGTTCGACCCGCAGCCGCAGCGCGGCCCGCAAGCCCTCGTCGGTGTGACTGGGCGGCATGCGTACGTCCACGACGGCAACGTCCGGTGGCGTGGCGGCGACCGCGGCCAGCAACGCGTCCGCATCGCCGACCGCGGCGGACACCTCGTGTCCCTCATCGGCCAACAGATGGACCAGGCCCTCGCGCAGCAACGCCGAGTCTTCGGCAATCATCAATCGCACGGCAGCTCCGCAACCACCCGTGTGGGACCGCCGGGCGGGCTGTCCACACTCAGGTGTCCGTCCAGGGCACGGATTCGGCGTGCCAACCCGGCCAGTCCCGGACCGTTGGGGTCGGCTCCGCCACAGCCATCGTCCCGTACCGTTATGCGCACCGAGCGGGACTCCTGGCCGATCTCCACATCGATTCGACCGGCACTGGCGTGCTTGGCGGCGTTGGTGAGTGCCTCGCGTACCGCGAAATAGGCGGCGGTCTCGACAGCCGGGGCAGGGCGGCGCACCAGGTCGCCGCTGATGTGGACCGGGACGGGTGACCGTTCGGCGTCCTGGGCCAGGGCCTCGCGCAGTCCCAACTCGTCCAGCGTGGAGGGATACACCCGCCATGCCACCTGACGCAGTTCCTCCACCGCCTGCTCAGCTTCGGCCTGTGCCTGCCGGTACAGTTCCGCGCTGTCCTTGCGACGCGCACGTCCGAGCAGCATCGCCACCACGACCAGGCGCTGTTGCAGGCCGTCGTGCAGATCACGCTCGATGCGGCGCCGTTCGGCGTCCACGGCCTCCACGATCCCCGAACGCGTGGCGGTCAGTTCGTCGATCCGACGACGCATCCGAGCCAGTTCGTCGGGACCGAGGAAGCGGCGCACCAGCCGTCGTTCCAGCTCGACGACCGCGGCCAGACCGGCCAGGTCGAGGAAGAGCAGGAGCAGGCCGGCGGTCAGGAGGTACCCGACGATCGGCCAGGTGGGGCCCATACCGTCGACGTCATGGCCGGTCAGCCAGCGCGAAAGCCCAACGACGGCCGTCCAGCCACCCGCGGCCAACAACACCAGCGTCCCGCCGCCGAGTAGCCCGACAGGGATGCGGCACCACAGATACGCGGCGGCGCGGCGCGGCTCGATGACTTCCGGGCAGACGGGCTCGCCGCCGAGAAGGACGGCCACTCGCCGCTGTTCCCAAGCGGCCACACCGACCACCGGGCCGCTGCACCGCGCCACGCCCCACGCGGCCAGGACGGCGAGGGCGGCACACACCGAGACCGTGCCGAGCACGAGACCGGCGACCGTGCGCACGGGCCTCATGCGCGGTGCCGGGCGCTCGGGCGGCGACGCAGCCGCACCAGGAACCACCGGGCAGCGGCCAGGACCGCCAGCGCCACCACCGCCTTGGACACCATTCCCCCGTACTCTTCCACCAGCCGCCAGTTGTCGCCCAGCCAGTATCCCAACAGCACGAACGCGGTGTTCCACACCAGGCTGCCGGCGGCGGTCAGGGCGGTGAAGGCCGGCAGCGGCATGCGCTGGATTCCGGCCGGAATGGAGATCAGGCTGCGCACCACCGGCACCATCCGCGCCAGCAACACCGCGGCGCGGCCCCGCCGTTGGAACCACGCCTCGGCCCGGTCGATCTCGTGCGGACGGACGAGGGGGATACGGGCCGCGAGCGCGCGGGTGCGGTCGCGGCCCAGGAAGGCACCCACCCCGTACACGATCCATGAGCCGACGATGGAGCCCACGGTGGTCCAGGCGATGACGGCCCACAGGCTCAGCCGGCCCTGGCCGGCCGCGAATCCGGCGACGGGAAGGACGATCTCACTGGGAATGAACGGCAGAACGGTGTCAACGAGGTTGGTCACCCCTGCGCCGGCGGCACCGAGGGCGCCCATGACGTCGACGGCCCACCCGGCGATACCACCGGCGGGTTCGGCAGAGGATGCGAGAAGCGGCGCGAAGGCCGACATGGCGATCATGCCGCTCACGCTAGGCAGCGGGCCAACGGCTCACCATGCGGTTGACCGCCCGGCCGCACTGCGGTTTTCCGCAATTCGATGTCGAGCGGTCCGACGGGGAAGCCGGCGGCCGCTCACTGCTCCGAGATGTCGGCGCTGACGATGACGCCGTCGGAGACCGTGTAGGTGCCCCGGAACACCTTCACCGAGCCGTCGCGCTGGGTCGCGTACAGGACGGCGCTGGCCTTGCCCGGGCTGTCGGTGTTCACCGCGGTGAGCGAGATGCTCGCCGTGGTGTCGTAGCCCGCCACCCAGGACGAGTAGGAGGAGCCGCCGATGTTCTTGCCACCGAGCTCCCAGGCCTTGGAGAACGCCCGGTCGTTGATGGCCTGGTAGAACTCCCGGACGGTCGCGCTCGCGTCCCCGACGGGTGACGCGGTGGTCTCCGGCGCGGTGGGGGTGTAGAGGTCGGTGGGCGGCAGCGAGTAGACGTCGGTCGGTGGCACGGAGTACGGGTCCGTCGGTGGTGTGGAGTAGGGGTCCGAGCTCTGCGAGGGAGTGGCTGAGGCGAAGGTGCCGACGGTCTGCTGCGAGGTCTCGGAGGAGGACGAGTGGAGCAGCACATAGGCCGTCACGCCCCCCGCCACCAGCAGAGCCGCCACCAGCCACAGCAGCCATTGCGGGAGGATGGTGGGCCCCACGCGGACGTAGCCGTACCCGGTGGTCCCAACGGGCTGACTGGTACCGACTGAGTGACTGGTACCGACGGGCTGACCGGTGCCACCCGGCACACCGCCCTGGTGCGGCATTCCGCACCTCGGACAGCGGACCGCGCTGGAATCCGCGAAGTGCGCGCCGCAGTGGATGCAGGATGGCATGGTCATCTCCCCCCGATGCCTCTCGTGTGTCTCGTGCGTCTCGTACGTCTCGTGTGTCTGGTGCGTCTCGTGTGTCTGGTGTTTCCGTGCCCTTTGAACTCCGGGCTCGCGTGATGGCCCGACTACAGATCGTCTATAGGCCGTCTACAGGCCGCGGATCGCCTCTTCGATCGTCACCGCCAGGGAGGCAAGGGCAGTGAACCCCGGCACCGCGCCCACGAGCGCCCGGGCGAACAACTTCAGCTTGCCCTTACGCGGCGTCTCCGCCGCGAGCTCCTCGCGCGCGTCCTCCGCGGCTTCGATCAGGTCGGCGCGGTCCGGGTGCTCGGACCGGCCGAGTTCGTCGATCAGCCGGGAGATCAGTTCGGCGATCTCCTGGGGCGACCGTTGCCGCCCGTCGTCTGACTGGGCCACGTTCCGGACCTCGGCCTTCGCGTTCCGGCCGCTGGCGACGGCGTTGCCGACGACGTTCGAGCCGCCGGTCGCGATGATCCCGTCGTTACTCCGCATGGTGATGCGTCATCCCTTCTCTGTCATCAGTCGGTGTTCAGTAGCGGGATCTTGTTGAGCATGCTCATCGAGATCCGGGACTTCTCGCCGGAGGCGACGGAGCTGGATTCCACCGTCGCTCCGGTGGCCGCGATGATGCCGTTGTTGATGATCATCTGCTGACGCTGGATCAGCTCACCCACGTTGATGTCACGCGCATCGGCGAATTCGACGAGGGCGTCCAGGGCCCGCTTTTCGACCGTCTTCAGGACCAGCCCGCTGTCGGCCTTCTGGAAGTAGCGGTGATGATGTGTGGCCGCGGCCTGGCGGCGTACGCTCACCAGCGCACCGTAGTCGAATCTGCGCAGCCTGGTGATCAATTTGTACTGCCGGCGCCGGCGTCGGGACATTCCGTAGTCGGGCGAGAATCCGGTGACCGCGCGCACCGGAGAGGCCAACAGGACGAAGAAGGTACTGACCAGCGTTTCCGTCATCAGGGTGACGATTTCGCGCAGGGGCGGGCGGGGCATGAGGGTGTCGATGACCCGGTAGCGGTCGAGCAGGGGGTACAGCACCGTCTGGACGCCCTCCACGGAGAGGTTGGAGTCCGAGCGGACGAAGCGCAGGAACAGCGAGGTGACCAGTTCGCCGCGCCAGCCGGTGGAGTGCACGGCCAGGTAGGGGCGGGCCCCTTCCTCGGGATTCCGTTTCAGCGCATCCAGCTGCGCGAAGGGAATCCCGGCGACGGGCCGGCCGAGGGGATCGGGCAGGAAACGCGGGTCTTCCAGGAGCGTTGATCCGTCGACGAAGAGCCGTTCCTCGATTTCCAGACAGGGCAGGACCAGAGTGCTCAGTCGCCGGGCAACATGGGTGTAGAGATCGGTTACGTCGAATTCCTGCGGCTTGACGCCCGGTCGGCCCGATGTGGTGACGTCGAATGTCAAGGTCCAGGTGTTGAGTTCGGACCCATAACCGATGAACGGTGAATAGCCGCTGTACGTCGTGGTGTTCCCGCCGGCGTAATCGCCGATCTGGCGCAGACGCGCCGCGATGTCCTCATTGAGCGGCGGGGGCGCTGCCGCGGGATCGAACCGGTCCGGGCGGAGGCTTTGCAAGTGGCGGCCGTATTTGGTCGAGAGCTCGAAGGACAGCACCGTCACCCAGGAAAGCAGGAGAACGAGCAGGGTGATCCCGGAGTCGCCGACCCAGAAAGTGAAGACGAAGGCCAGCAGGAACAGCACGGTGAGTACGAGATCCCGGCTGTGGCGGCGGGCGTTGGCCAGGTAGGCGTGGCGGAGCACCACCGGAACGTCGCAGGCCGGCGCCGGCGCCACGCCCAGGTGGGGTTCGGCTGCGACCTGTTTGATGAGCGATTTGGCGTACTCGCGGTCCAGGTACGCGGCCGCGCACAAGTACCGGGTCACGTCCCGGCCGTCACCCCACCGTGGGACGGCGGTGCGGGGATCGACGCGGGGATCGACGGCGCGTGCAGTGGGGGGCGCCATGGAGACGGTCGTCGCGTCCGGCGAGGGACCGGGCTCCGGAACCGTCGCGGCCGCCGCCCGGGCGTCCACGGCCGTACTGTCCACGGCTGTAGTGCCCACGGCCGTAGCGCAGTTGCCGCAGAAAGCGGCCCCCGCGATCGTGTCCCCGCCGCATCCTGAGCACGCAGTCGAATGCGTCATCGCTCCCCCGTACATGAAACGACCCCATCTGCGCCAAGTGCACCACAAGAGGAATCTGGAGAAACGTTTAAGTGACTCCTTGCGGCCGGACTGTTACAGATCCATAAGGAGGGTGCCGCCGTCGCCACCCATGCGGCCGGGCCTCCCGGGCAGCCGTCAGCGACGCCGGCGCGTGGCGCACCGGCGTCGCTGACCTGGACGGTTCAGGGGTATCAATCGCGGTGCCCGTCGGCCGGTACGGCCAGCAGTCGGTGCAGCTGGTTCCCGGCCTCGTCGTACCCAGCGTCGGAGATTCGTTGCAGCTCACGAAGGTCACCGTTCGCGACCGCGCGTCGAGTGAGCAGCAATCCGGCGCGCATACACCCCTCGTCCAACAGCTCATTCAGCTCCTCAAGATCGCCGGCTTCGTCGGCGAGGTCGGCCAGCTTGTCCAGAGCGGTCTCGTTGCCCTCATCGGCCAGCTCGCGCAGGGTGGCCCGATCGACATTCAGGTTCGGCATAACGCCATGCTGCAACCCTGCCCCAAGGGAAAGGTCAAGTGGGACGATGGCCGGGTGATCACCATCGGGCAGCTGGCCAAGTACATCGGAGTGTCGACCAAGACCATTCGCGTTGATCACGACAAGGGACTGCTTCCCGAGCCCGACCGCGATACGTCCGGCTACCGGCGATACGGCGCGAACGACGCCATCGACCTGATCAAGATCCGCACCCTCGCCGAAGCCGGCGTCCCTCTGGCCCGTATCCGGGCCCTGCGATCAGCGACGGACGAGGAGTTCCAACAGGCGCTGCGCGAGATCGACGACGAACTCACCGCCCGCGTCCGTCGCCTGCGGACAACGCAAGGGCGCCTGCGCCAGCTCGCCGCCGGGCATCTGGCCCCGCTGCCCACCGGGGTCGATGTCCATCTGAAGCACCTGGCCGGCTGGGGATTCACCCCTCGATGGGTGGAGCTACAACGTGACCTGTGGATCCTCGTGTTCGCCACCCACCCGGACCGCGCGGCCACACTGTTTCAGGACCAGGCCGAGACCTTGGCCGACCCCGTGCTGCGCCAACTCTTCCTCGACTACGACCAGGCGTATGACCTCGATGCCGACGATCCCCGCATCGACGACCTCGCCCACCGGATCGCCGAGGCCATCCGAGAACGCTACGGGCCCGACGAACTTCCCCAGCTGGATGCGGCCTCCGAGATCCCCGCCCTCATCCAAGGCACGGTCAACGCCTCGTCCCCGGCATGGCAGCAACTCGACAGGCTCATTCGCGCACGCCTGGACGCGTGACTCGACGTGATGGGGACAGGCACGGCTGGGCCGTTCACCCGGCGGTCGGTGTCATGAGGCCGCGACGGCGCAAGTCAGGGGGTAGCAGCCGGGCTGGTTGACTCTCCCATCGTGGGAGAGCTGAGGGTGGGGCGCATGCACGTCGACGAAAAGGTGTTGTGGAGCGACGAAAAGGTGCTGTGGAGCATCGGAGAGGTCGCGCAGAAAGCCGGGCTGTCGGTGAAGCTCATCCGGCACTGGTCCGATACGGGAATCGTGCCACCGGCCCGACGCACGGCCGCCGGATACCGTCTCTACGACGCCGAGTCCGTGGCCCGCCTGGAGCTGGCACGGACACTGCGGGACCTCGGGCTCGGCCTGACGGCAATCCGTGACGTACTCGACCGCGAGCACACCTTGGCGGAGGTGGCCGCGGTTCACGTGGACGCGCTGGAGGCACAGATCCGCACGCTGCGCACGCAGCAGGCGGTCCTGCGCTCCGCAACCCGCCGCGCAACCACTGCCGAAGGACTCGCCTTCATGAACCGAACCGCCCGACTGTCCGCCGCCGAACGCCGCACCATCATCCACGAGTTCGTGACCCGAACCCTCGCGGACCTCGATGTACCGACCTACCGCCGTGGCCTGCTGGCCGCTACCCCGGAGCTGCCCGACGACCCCACGGACGAGCAGGTCGACGCCTGGATCGAGCTGAGCGAGCTGGTGGCCGATCCCGCCCTGCACACCGCGATGCGGCGCATGGCACGGTACGCGGCCGAGCACGCCCCCGGCGAACACGACGACGCCGCGCTCGAGCACGCACAGCAGCTCACCGACGACTGGACGCAGCGAGTACGCGAGGCCATGCAGGAAGGGATCGCGCCGGATTCGCCCGCGGCCGACCCCGTCATCGCGGCCGTCGTCCCTGCCTGGCTCCCCACCCAGACAGGGACCATTGACGAGGTACGCAGCGACGGCGCCCGCGCCCGGCGCCTGCAGGCCGTGGGCGCACTCGTCTGCGCTGTTGACCCGAGCCTTCTCGACCGGCCGACACCGTGCGCAGGCTGGGACGTGCGTGCCCTGCTCGACCATCTGGTCTGGGAAAATCTGATGTGGGCCAGCCTGGCGGAGGGCACACCCCGGTCCGACGGGTCCTCGGATCACCTGGGCGACGATCACATCGAGGCGTTCCGGGCCGCCGCGAAGGGCACGCTCACCGCCTTCCGTCGGCCCGGCATGCTCGATCAGCGGTACGGGCCCGCACCGGGCCGACGGCTCGTCGAGCAGTTGGTCATGGAAATGCTGGTCCATGGCTGGGACTTGGCCAAGGCGATCGGGCAGCCGCGGGACCTCGTCCCAGACATCGCCGCGTCAGCCCTTCCGGTGGCGCAGGAGATCTACGCCGGCCTGCCCCGGACCGTAGGCGGTTCCTTCGCCCCACCCCAGCCCGTACCCCAGAACGCGACCGCGCTCGACCGTCTGGCCGCCCACCTCGGCCGCACCGTCACCTGACAACCCGGCCCAGGCAAGCGGGGCCCACAGGGGATCGTCGTCGGGGCTTCGACGACATCAGAGAACCGCAGCGACCGAGGCAGAGCGGGGGGTGAGCGCGGGTCAGCGGGGGTGAGGACTGAAACGGGGGCCCAACCACAGCCCTACTCGCCCCCTCCGACTGGCCGTTCGCTGCACCAAAGACCGGCAGTTGGGAGACAGCAGGTGTCCGGCCCTTCCCGGGCGACTGTCGGAAGCCGACGCTACGGTGGCGCCCATGACCACCGACAACAGTTTCTGGACCATACCCGCCGAAACGATGGTCCGGGGCTCCGTGGCCCACTGCAACCTGACCGTCCTGCAACCCCCCTTCACCATCGATGTGGCGGACTTTCCGGCCAACGATCCTGTCCAGGCAGCCGAGTTCGCCGGCTCCCTGTCCACCGTTGCCGCCGTCATGGAAGACCTCGGCCTGCGCCCTGTATCCAGTACGCCGAACTTTCGGACACGCGCCGACTTGGACATCGTGCAGGCCGGCGTGTGGGGCGACGTCCTCGCCGTGAGTGACCCGGCCTGGGCTGATGACGGCAACGGCAACCCGCTGCTGTCTGAGGCGAAGGGACTGCGTGAGAAGTTCCCCGATGCCCGGATCGTGGGGCGTGTTGAGGTGCACTGCGGTGCCGAGCACACCGAAGATCTGGTGTGGCTTCCGGACGGCACCATGTTCCACGCCTCCGGTTGGCCCGGGGATGAACCGTTCGTCGTGACCGGCGACCCCGAAGCTGTCCTGTCCTGCCTCGGGATCACCAGGGACATGCTGGACGACATTGACGCCTACATCGACCTGGATGACGAACCGAACCAGATCGACTGGGGGGCGCTCGCCGGCCTGGCTCTGGGTGAGGCCGGCCCGTGGGGAATCGCCAGCTTGAACATGTCGTCGCTGCGCGTGCGGCACACCGAGGACGCCACCAGCCATATGGAAGAGCTGTATTTCATCACCGGCTGACGTGCCGGACGGCTCCAACTACCGCTGCGGAGGCGCAGTTTGACTTTCCGAAACGGCTTCATCCTGCCTTTACTCGTCGGGGCCGCCTTCATGTGTGATGCGCCCCTTCAAGGCCAATCTCGCGCCTGCCCCACCAGCAACCAGGATCTCCCCAACAAGATCACGATCTGCAACCAGAGCACTGGAGCCGGTGATGTTCAGCTGTCGAGGGCGAGGTGGATGCCGAAGCCGGCGATCGCCGTTCCGCTGATCCGATCGAGGATTCGGCGTGCCGAGGGGCGTCGAAGGGCGCCGCGGAGCGCACCAGCGAATGCGATCAGTACGCCCGACCAGAGCGTGGCGAGCAGGATGTGCACGCCGGCCAGCAGGGTGCCGGTCATCAGGTGCGGGGCGCCGGCTGGGATGAGCTGCGGCAGCACAGCCATGTAGAAGGCGCCCACCTTCGGGTTGAGCAGGTTCGTCATGGTGCCTCGGCGCCAGCCTCTGGCGAAGCTGTCTGCGCCCTCCGGGGTATCCGGCTCATCCGCGGCGTCGGACCGGGCGGTATCCGCCCTGGACCGTCGGCGCAAGGTGGGCAACAGGATCCGGCTTCCCATCCATACCAGGTACGCCGCTCCTGCCCAGCGGAGTATCGCGTAGGCGAGGTGGGAGGCGGTCAGTACGGCGGTGACGCCGAGCGAGCTGAGCACACCCCAGAGGAGGGTGCCGGACTGGATTCCGAGGACGACGCCCCAGGCGCGTCTGCGGCAACCCAGGGCAGCGGTGCGCAGTATGAGGGCGGTATCGAGACCGGGCGTGAGGGTCAGGAGTCCCACGATCAGCGCGAAGGACCCCAGCGCGGAGGCAGTGATCATGAGCGGTCACTGTACTGCCGGAGTCGCCAACTTCCCATTTCCTGCCCGAAATCGGGCAGGAATCTCTTGTAGCATCCGGTGAATGATGTGCACGGTGGGAACGGTGGAGCGCATATGGCGGTATCCGATCAAGTCCACGGGGGGTGAACAGCTACGGCGGGCAGACGTTGACGCCCGTGGTCTGGTCGGCGACCGTCTGTTCGCGGTGCGCGACGGTGAGGGCAAGTTCGGCTCGGGGAAGAACACCCGGCGATTCCGCCGGATGCCCGGCCTGCTACAGCTGCGCTCCCGCTACCCGGACGGAACGGAGCAGCCCGAGCTGTTGGATCCGCACGGCGCGGCCGTCGCAGATCCAACTGACTACCTTCGCCGCTACCTTGGCCGGGACGACGTCGAACTGGCCCGTGAGCAAGCGATATCCCACTTCGACCAGCTTCCCCTCAGCGTCCTGACCACCGCCACCCTCGACTGGGTTCGCGCGGCCGTTCCCGGTGTTCCGGTCGACGAGCGACGCTTCCGGCCGAACCTCCTGATCCGCACGCCACCGGGTACCCGACCGTTCGTCGAGGACGACTGGTTCGGGTGCAAGGCGCGGATCGGGAGCACCCTGTGCGTGGAGTTCGTGCGCTCCAGCGAGCGGTGCGTCATGACCAATGAGGCCCAGCAGGATCTGCCTCATTCCCCCCTGGTGCTACGAGCCATAGCGAAGGCTCATCACGCCCGACTCGACGCCCTGGCCACAGTCGCGGCACCCGGCCCGGTGAGTTTCGGGGATGCGGTCACTCTTGTCTGACGAGGGCCGTTGTTCGCTCTTGTCTGACCAGGGCCGTTGTTCGCTCGACGCGCGTGGCCGTTCAGCCTGCACACGGAGATGGTTCGGGCGCACGGGGACGGTCCGGCGGGGCGAGAACGCACGCGCTCAGGATGCGTTCAGGTTTCAGCTGGCACGGTCGGGCGCCATGACAGCTGATATCCCTGTGACGGTCGAGACGTATGCGTCCGCCGACCCCGCCGCCGCCTCCTCCGGCCCTCGCTTCCGCTGGAACAAGGTCCCCGAAGTCACCGCGTACTTCTGGGTGATCAAAGTCCTGTGCACCACGGTCGGCGAGACCGCGGCCGACCTGCTGAACGAGAAGCTGGGCCTGGGCCTGACCGGAGTGTCGTTGCTGATGAGCGCGCTGCTCGTCGCGGTGCTGGTGGCGCAGTTCCGCACCCGCGCCTACCGCCCCGGCATCTACTGGCTCGCTGTGGCACTGATCAGCATCGTGGGCAC
Organism: Streptomyces sp. NPDC059649; assembly: GCF_042734445.1. Classification (NCBI taxonomy): domain Bacteria; kingdom Bacillati; phylum Actinomycetota; class Actinomycetes; order Kitasatosporales; family Streptomycetaceae; genus Streptomyces; species Streptomyces sp. NPDC059649. The sequence goes on along the minus strand of NZ_JBHWDV010000001.1, from coordinate 472,197 downwards.
GCTGATCAGCGACAACCTCACCGACAACCTGGGCGTACCGCTCGAAACGAGCACCATCGCCTTCGCGATCGTCCTCACCGTGGTGTTCGTCGCCTGGTACCGCAGCGAACGGACCCTGTCCATCCACCACATCGACACCACGCGACGTGAGTCCTTCTACTGGCTCGCCGTCCTGTTCACCTTCGCCTTGGGCACCGCCGCCGGCGATCTGGTCGCCGAGCGCATGGACCTCGGCTACTGGATCTCCGCCGGCCTGTTCGCCCTGGCGATCGCCGCGGTCGCGGTGGCGCACTTCACCCTCGGGCTGGACGCGGTGTGGAGCTTCTGGATCGCGTACGTCCTGACCCGACCGCTGGGCGCGTCGATCGGCGACTACCTGTCCCAGCCGACCGCCGACGGCGGACTCGGCCTGGGCACCGTGATCACCAGCGTGCTGTTCCTGGCCGTCATCCTGGGCCTGGTGGTGTTCTTGACGGTCACTCGCCGGGACGTGGCGCAGTCGGAGAGGGGCACCCCACAGGCAGGCTGACCACCGGCTTTGTCCCCGGACGCGGGCTCCGCCGCCGTATTCGAGCGGCCGGTTCCGCCGTCCGGGGGGGGCTTGGCGGAGTGCGGCAGGGCGGCAGGGCGGCAGGGGCGGCAGGGCGGCATTCAGGATGCGTTCAGTGTGGGGCTGAGAGCGTCGGGCGAAGTGCACGTACTACAGCACAGAGATGCCTCGCACCCGTGCGGGACGACACCTCACCATCTGCCCGACCAGGAGAGAGCGCCCGTGGAGAAGTCCGAAGTCCTGACCGGCCTGGACGTCGCAGGCACCAACCGGTACGTGATGAAGAAACTCCCGGAGGTCACCCTGGCCTTCTGGATCATGAAGATCGCCGCAACCACCCTCGGCGAGACGGCCGGTGACCTCTTCGCCCAGACCCTCAAGATCGGCTACTTCCTCACCACCGTCGCCCTGTTCCTGATCTTCGTGGTGACGCTGGGCGTACAGCTCCGGTCCACGCGCTACAACCCGTTCTTCTACTGGACCGTCATCCTGTCCACCAGCATGGCTGGCACCACGATGTCCGACTTCATGAACCGGGACGCCAGCGCCACGTTCCTCACCGACGGTGCGACGTCGCTGGGCTGGGGGCCGCAGGGCCTGGGGCTCGGATACCCGACCGGCGCCGCGATCCTCATCTCGCTACTGCTCGGCATCTTCATCCTCTGGAAGTCCACCGGGCTGACGTTCGCCATCCGCGACATCGTCACCTTCCGCGCGGAGGCCCTCTTCTGGGCGGCGATCCTCGTGTCGAACACGCTCGGCACCTCGATGGGAGATTTCCTCTCCGACAGCTCCGGCCTCGGCTACGCCGGTGGTGCCCTTCTCGTCGCGGGCGTGCTCGCGGTCCTCGTCGCCCTGATGCGGGTGCCCGCCGTACCGAACGTGCTGCTGTTCTGGATCGCCTTCGTCCTCACCCGCCCCCTCGGAGCCACCGCCGGCGACTTCCTCACCAAGCCCCTCGCCAAGGGCGGCCTCGACCTCGGCACGGCCGGATCGTCCGCCGTACTCCTCGCGCTCCTCATCGGCCTCATGGGATACGCCCACAGGCAAGAGCGCAGGAACACCGTCCCGCGGAAAGAGGCCCTGGCCGACGCTTCCTGATCAGCGTGGGCAGAGGATCGGGGCGGCCGGTTCGTCGCCCGCCGATGCCACCGCCACCGCCATCGCCACCGCCACCGCCACCGCCACCGCCATGAAGAAGGTCACCCAGCAGGCAGGTCGACCACGAACCTCGCCCCGGGCGTGTGCCCGGGGTCATGGCTCACCTCACCACCGGCCGAGCGGGCCAGGCGCCGCGCCAGCGGCAGCCCGAGGCCCGCTCCGCCATGTCCGTCCGCCGGATCGGCCCGCCTGCCTGGCTGGAACAGCTGCCCCGTGAACGTGGACGGCACGCCCGGGCCGTCATCGACGACCTCCACCCGTACGCCTTCGGGCTCCTGGGCGGCCCGGATGCCGACGCACGAGCGGGCGTAGCGCAGTGCGTTGTCGGCCAACGGGACCACCATGCGCTCCAGCAGTGCCGCCGGGACTCCGACCACCAGCGTCTCCGGGCCGGTGACCGTGACGGGAACCTCCCCGGGGGTGCGGAGCAGGTCTGGGAGCCGCCGCAGCACACCCATGATGTCGGTGGTGCCTGGAGCGGTGTGTGTGGTCGCGCGTGCCTCGTCGAGGAGGGTTTCGCAGATGGTCCGCATGGACTCGGCGGCGTCGCAGATGACCGAGTGCGTTGCGCGGGTATCGGCGGTTGTGCGGGGCCGTGCCCGCCACCAGTCGAGTTCGGCCGTGATCCGCGCCAGGGGGGTGCGCAGTTCGTGGGACAACTCCCTGGTGAGTTGCTGTTCGTGGCGCAGTACGGCGCGAATACGGTCCAGGAGTGCGTCCAAGGAGGCGCCGAGCCGCGCGAGTTCGACGGGACGGCCCGTGCCGCCGAAGCGCTCCCCGGAGGCGACCGCGCTCCACTGGGTGGCCTGGTCGGTCATCGCCCTCACGGGCCGCAAGGCACGTCCCACGGCGAGCCGGGTCAGGACATAGGTGCACACCAGGACGGTGCCGTCCAGGGCCAGTGAAGCGATCAGCAGGGTGCCTGCCGAGGAACGGTACGGACTGAGGTCCATGGCGGTGACGACGGCGACGGGCACAGCGCCCTCCCGGGTGTGCCCCGCAGGCTCGGCACACAGACGTATGGGGGCCTCGGATTCGAGGGTGTCGCACCCCTGGCCGGCATGTGCGGCAAGACGTGCGGCGGCCCGGGCGACCGTTCCACCGGAGGGGACGGAGGCGGGGTGTTCGAGCACGCGTGTGCCCGCGTAGATCCACACGTTCGTGTCGAGGACCGCGTCGTCCCCCGTCTCCAGCACGCGTACCGGATCATGGCGGGTGTCGACGGTCGCAGCCACCGCGACCGCCCGGGTGCGCAGCTCGTCGTCCGCCTGCTGCAGGAGGTGCTGGCGGACGATCGCGTTGAAGGCGACGGTGAGGATCACCATGACCAGCGTGGCGGTGGTGAGCGCCACCAGCGACAGCCGGCCGCGCAGGGTGCGTGGCCAGCAGCGGGCAGCCATCGTGGCGAGCCGGGACCGGGAGGGGTTCATGACAGGCGGTGTCCGATCCCTCGAGCGGTGTTGATCGTCAGGCCGCTGCCGGCGTCACGGATCTTGCGCCGCAGTCGGCTCAGATACTGGTCGAGCGTGTTGTCGCTGACCTGTGCGCCGTCCGGCCACCCGGCCCGCACCAGCTCCCGTCTACGCACGAAAGCCCCCAGACCGGACATCAGCGTGGCCAGCAGCCGGAATTCGGTGGGCGTCAGCGCCACCTCGGTACCTCCTGCACGGAGGCTGTGGTGCACCGGATCCAGGACCAGATCCCCGGCCACGGTGGGCGCGGCAGAGCCAGAACGTTTCAGGGCGGCCCGCAGCCGGGCGGTGAGCTCGGAAAGATGAAACGGCTTGGGGAGGTAGTCGTCACCACCGGCGGAGAAACCGCTCAGACGGTCGCAGAGCCGGTGATGGGCGGTGAGGAAGACGACCGGGCCGAGAAACCCATGTGCCCTCATGGCCTGACACACGTCCCGCCCGTCCGCATCCGGCAGGCCGACGTCCAACACCACCGCATCCGCGGTATCACCGACGAGCCGCAGGGCGGTGGCTCCGTCCCGGGCGGGCACCGTCTCGAAGCCCTCGTCACGCAGCCCGCGCACCAGCACGTCCCGCAGGGCATGGTCGTCCTCGACGACCAGGAGGGTGGGACGCAAGAAGGCTCACCTCACAGACTCGGGGAATCACATCCAACGACCTGCCGCTCCGCTTCCTCGGCAGAGAACGGGCGCCCAGGAGGCCGAGTACGTCGAGTACGTCGACAGCGAGCGGACGCTGCGCATGATCGACAGATCGACGCCGGCCCCAGCACGCGACACCCGAGCGACTACAAGCGGGTAGACGGTCTACGGCACTGTAGACGACTCGGGAGAACGGACGGTGTTCCCCTGTCCACCGCGCACTGCGGGGCAGCCCCGAAGCGGAGGACAGGGGGCGCCGGGAGCGCTTTCCAGCACACCAACCGCCGGCGGCGCGGTAGCCGAGGAGGTCGCCCTGCTGGTTTCGACCGGGCGCTCTCTATCCGCGGGAACGAAGTTGAGCGGGCCATCAACGCGCTCAAGGGCTTCCGAGCTGTAGAACAGGCTCAGCCTTTGAGCACGATCCACACCGCGACGCCGAGGAAGATCCCGCTTCCGGCAAGCATGCTGATGTACATGGGCCGCTCCGCTCCGGAGCGTGTTTCAGAAACAGATCGCCGTGCGATCAGCTTTGCTTGATGATGTTGAGATGAGTGACGTCTATTCGCCCGTCCCAGAGCTGAACCTGCTGAAGGAACTGGAAGACCGTATCGGAGGGGAGAACATCTCGACCGGGTTCGATCTCACGGAGTTCGGGTCCACAGCCGGGATCGATACATGGTCGAAGGATCCAGAGTTCCTCGGCAGCTTCGCCTCCTTCGCACTCGCCAACGCCACCGGTTCGATCTATGCCCTGTGGCGGATCGACGGCCGTGCGAACTGGGCGGACATGCCCGTCGTGGTGTTCGGGGACGAGGGCGGGCTCGCTCTGGTCGCAGGCAACCTCCGGGATTTTTTCCAGCAGCTTGCGTGCGACAAGGCGCTATACGTGGGAGATTACGACGCCGGGTTCGATGACGAGGATGACCAGAACGACGAGGATCGCGGCGAGCACGATCGCCATGGGGAGTATCTCGCTTGGCTTGAGCAGCACTTCGGGCTCACACCGGCTGAGAACCCCAACGCCCTGGTAATAGCTGCCGAGAAGGAGCTGGCAACTCGGTTCGCGAATTGGGTTGGGCGCTTCGTCGATGACAAGTCCTTCGAGAAGGATTTCATGAGGGAGATCAGGCGACTCCACAACGAGACCGCCGACTAGGAAACTGCTGGTCACATCCATACGTCGATGGCGGCGACCAGGCAGTTTCGTGGGGATCACTGACCGCGGATGCGTGCATCCGTACCGCGGATGGCTGCGCTGTCGGTACCGCGGTCTACGGTGCGACCATGTCGTTGGCCCTGCCCGATGGTCCGCCTCCCGGCCGCTTCCCGTACCGCCACCCCAAAGTCACTGATTACCACCGCGACGATGCAGTTGTAGCGCGCCAGTTTCTTGAAATGTTTACCAAAGTCCCGCTTGAAGTCGGATTCTATTCCGAACGAGTGAACCAGAGAGCGCAAGATCCTGAGATCCGTCAGGATACCGATTATGCGAATACATTGAATTGGAGATTTTTGACGACGAGTGAAGACTTGAGGAGCCAAACATGGCCGCGCCACAACAGTCCACTCCGATCACGCCTCAGGTGGCCATGACCCTGGCGGCGATCGCGGCGACGGGGGCGACTCCACGTCCGTCGGGGGAAACCCTGCAAGCCCAGACCGACCGGATCAAGTCCGGCATCACCCGGCAGTTGTCCAACCCCCTGACGAAAAGCTGGTCACCGACGTGGCTCGCGCTGAGCCCGGACAACGCGAACATGGCGTACATCGTTAAGAACAACGACCAGATCGCCGTGGTCATCCGCGGGACGATCGCCAGTGTGACCGACATTCTCGAAGACCTCGACGTCGTCGGCACGGTGGTGCCGTTCACCGCCAGCGGGTCGCCGTCCCCCATCTCCGTGTCGAAGGGGGCGATGGACGCCTTCACTCAGATCGTCGACATGCGTCAGCTCGGCACCGGCTCCACTCTCGTGCAGGCGCTCGCCAGCGCCATGACGGGGGTGCCGCAGCCGACGGTCTACGTGATCGGTCACAGCCTGGGTGGCTGCATCGCGAACATGGTCGCGCTGTACTTGAAGGCGCAGACCTGGCAGAAAGTCCAGCCGCAGTTCGGGCTGGTCACCTTCGCCGCACCCACCGCCGGTCTGGAGAGCTTCGCCAGCTACCTCACCTCCCAGTTCGGGAGCATGAACCAGCGCTACGTCAACGCCTACGACGTGGTCCCGCTGGCTTGGGCCGATCTGCCCACCGCGGAGAACTGGTACCCGAATCCCGGACCAGCGGCGAACCTCGAGGTGAAGGGGCTCCTCGGAACGATCGCAAGTCTGCCGGGGAACAACGTCTACGTCCAGCCGGGCACCGCCGTCACCAAGAACACCGACTACATGGTCCGCGACGACAATGTGGTCAAGTCCTCGCTTGCGGATTTCCTGGGCCAGGTCGAATTTCAGCACGCCAATTCCACCTACCTCAGACTGCTGGACGCACCCGTCCTCGCCGGGCCGCCAGTGGTGACCAGCGTGATTCCCAGCTTCGGCGCATCGCGCACACAGGTCACCATCAAGGGCAGCGGCTTCAGCAAGGACTGCCAGGTCGACTTCGGCCCCGTCGCCTGCCAGAAACCCCCCACGTTCAACCCTGACGGCACCATCACTGCCGAGGTGCCCGACGGGACCGGCATCGTCAACGTGTATGTCACCAACCCCCTGGGCACCTCCGCGGCCGTCCCCCTCTCGCAGTTCGCCTACGGCGGGCCCGAACCCGTGGTGGTCACCGGCATCACACCGGACAGGGGCAGGGCCAACGACTCGGTCACCATCTCCGGCGCGGGCTTCGCGAAGGGCGCCACCGTGCATTTCGGAAAGAACCCCTCTCCTTCCGTCCAGGTCGACACGGACAAGATCGTCGCCAAAGCGCCCCCGTCGGGCAAGCCCACGAGCACGACCGTGGACATCACCGTGACCGTGAACGGCTACTCCTCCCCCACCGGTCCGGCCGACGAATTCACCTACATCGGGTAACACGGAAGTCGGTCAACTCAGTGGATGCGGACAGCAGTCACCCCGCGATCGATCAGGACCAGGCAACAGGCAACGCCCTCGGCCCCCAACAACTAGGCCAGTGCGCTTCCAGCCTGCCGAGTCATTCGCGCAAGGAGTGACGCCGACGACGGTCGCACGGCGGTTACGGGTCCCCCACGGTGCGGGACCAGGTCGCGTGGGGTGTGTTGCGCGGACGAGTGGGGCACGTACTACGACCCCCGAAGCACGGGCCTGGTCCCTGCGCGGTCACGGTCCCTGCGCGGTCACCCGCCCCTGGTCACGTCCACACCGCCGGCTCGGGCCGTATGTCCCTGACCGGTCCGCCTCCCTGGCCCGTCTGACCTGCCGCAAGGCCGGTCAGACGGGCCAGGCTGATCTTTCACCTTCTGGTGCACCACCGCCGCAAGGGCGAGAAGAAGGGCTTTCGGGAAGTGGACCCCGCCATGACTCACCCGCAGGCGACAAGCCCCGTAGCTGATGCGGTCACCCCGGCGGCCTCCCGCACACCGCCAGCGAGCACCGCGCACGTGAACGCGATCGCAGGGGCCTTCCAGTCCCAGGAGGCGAACACAATCACCGGCACGACGAACATCGAATGGACGGCGGAGACAACAAACGCCGCCCACGCCCAACCTCCGCGGATCACCGACCGACGTACGGTCACCCAGTGGCGCCACCACAGTCCAGCAGCCACCGCCGCGATGCCGGCCATCACCACAGCGCCCAGCCGGGCTACATCAGCATCGGTCACACTGTCAGGGTCCAGTGCGGTCGATCCGGTCGAGTGCACGCTCAGTGCAACCGCAGTCCATCCGAGGGCCGCCACAGCAAGGAAGCCAGAGCTGCTGCGCTCCGCCGACCCCAACTCGTATGAGATCGTATGGAGTTCGATTTCATAACTCATTCTAGCCACCGCTCTTGAACAGGGACCCGATGGTGTTGGGTCCTGACAGAACCAGGTTGGCTCGGCGAGGTCGAAGGACTCCGGAGCAGCTTCTGCCGCCCGTGACCTGCTCGACGACCTCTCGACAACCTGTTGGATCGACGCGGGCGTGCCTGCGCCGCTATCCGGGGATGGTGCCGAGGTCGGCACCGGTCAGCTCACAGCTTGCTTCCCACAACCGCGCCGCGACGGTGGGGTCGGCGAGGTGGTTCCAGACCGGTTCACGTCGGGGCTCGCCGCGCAGGCCGAAGACGCGCGGTGCCCACAACTGGCCTCCCTCCACGGCCGGGTCGAGCACCGCCCGGACCGCGGGCCATGCGCCGGCGTGCTTGCCCTGGACGAGGAGGGCCGCGGGTGCCGCGCTCAGCCGGGCGCCGGTAGTTCGCACATGGACCGGTGGCCGTGAAGGGGTGAGGGAGTCCAGCGCGCCGCCGGGATGGACCACCACGCTCGCCACCGTGCTGCCGGCGGCACGCAGGCGGCGGTCGAGTTCGACGGCGAAGTACATCTGGGCCAACTTGGAGCGCCCGTAGGTGCGCTTGGGCCGGTAATCCTTCCGGGACTGCAGGTCGTCCAGGTCGAGCCGCTCGGACTTCGCCGCGAAGCTGCCCATGGTCACCACGCGGGCCGCTGGCGCAGCCGACAGCAGCGGCATCAGGCACTGGGTCAAGACGAAGTGCCCGAGGTGGTTCGTGCCGAACATGAGCTCGTGACCGTCCCCGGTCTCCTTGCGCGGCGGGTCGTCAAGTGCGACGCCGGCGTTGTGGACCACCGCGTCGAGGCGCTCCACCTCCAGTGATTCCACCGCTGTTTCGAGCGACGAGAGGTCGGCGAGGTCCAGCCGCACGGCTCGTACCCGTGCGCCGGGGACACGCGCACGGATCGAGGCCGTGGCGGCCTCCGCCTTGGTGGGATTCCGGCTGCCGAGTACCACGGTGGCTCCGGTTGCCGACAACTGCTCCGCGACGAAGTACCCGATTCCGGCGTTGCCGCCGGTGACCAGGAAGACCCGGCCATCGGCACCGGGCAGTCGTTGGACATTCCAGGGCGGGGTGGACGACATGGCGACAGGGCTCCCTTGCTGTTGTAGGCGGCTGCGGCTGCGCTCGGCTGCTCCCTCTGGGTAACTCGTCACCCACGCTTCCAGCGGTCACCGACACTTCACCCCTGGATCACCGACAGTCCCGCCGGACTGCCGACATCCTGCCGACGCGGTGGTGGCCCCTCGCCGCATCGCGCATCACCGCGCCGCTGAGCGTCACGTCGGCCAACCGGAGCGCGCAAGGGCCCACTGGGACGCTCAGGCGGAGTGAGCCCTCACCTTGGTCTTGTCGAAGCCCGGTGGCCGTCCGCCGTGGAGCCCACTCCGACCGGAACGTCCCGCGCCAACCGGCTGTAGCCTCGGGCCTTATGAGTTGGCTGCCTGACGACTTCGTCCACCCCGTCCACGTGCCCGTGCCCGACACCGCGCTCCACCTGCGGCCTATCCGGGAGGCGGACACCGCGATCGACTACCCCGCCGTGATGGGCTCCCGAGAACGCCTGTGGGAGATCTTCGGCCCTGCCTGGTCTTGGCCCCAGGAGACGATGACCTATGAAGAGGACCGCATCGACTTGCTGCGGCACGAGAAGGAGATAGCCGCACACCAGTCGTTCAACTACGCGCTGCTCAACGAAGAAGAGACGGCGATCCTCGGCTGCGTCTACATCGACCCGCCCGAGCGCACCGGCTCCGACGGAGAGGTCTCCTGGTGGGTGGTGGACGACCTCGTCGGCAGTGCGGCGGAGCGCGCGCTCGACGCGCTGGTGCCGCAGTGGATCGCCGCCGACTGGCCCTTCCAGCAGCCCCGTTACCTGGGGCGCGACATTACCTGGCAGGACTGGCTCGCGCTGCCGCACGCCTCGTGACCCGTCCGAGGCGGTGCCTGGGAGTGCCACCACCACAGGTCGGAGCACACCATCAGCGCACATCGCAGCATCGTGCACGGTGATGGAGCCCAGCGGTCAGAGTAAGGCCGGCGGCCGCGGTCAGGGCCGCGGCGGCAAGGCGCAAGGTGTGGCGGCGAGCGGTTCGGACAGTGGTGCTGGAGCTAATTTCGGGGTCCCCCGGCGCAGTCGGTGTCTGTTTCCTCGGTACGTCACTCACTTTGATCGGGGCCGCTATCGCAAGGATGCCGCTCCGTCAACGTCCGGAACGATCAGGGCACTGAGAAGCCCCGCGGCCCGTCGGACGCGTCCTGGTCTCCAGTCATACATCGTTGCCTGAGCTAGCTGGCCGGTTTTGTTGTTCAGCGGCTGCTGATCATTTCGGGGTGAGTGCGGTGTGGTGACTGGGAGTTGGAGCGGGTCTCGGGCAGGCTCTGCCGCATTGACGATCCTGTTCCGGGCGCGACGTGATGCGGGAGTGCCTGCGGCGCCTGCGAGTGCCTGAGGTCCACGTCTCCCGGCCTGTGACTGGTGGGCGGGCCTCGACTACGACGTGCAGATACGACGTGCGGAGTGCCGCTGCCGAAGGACTCCCGGCGGCGGTTCCGAGTACTGTGGGGCTACGGGGCCCTGGCCGAGCCCGCGCGAGCCCGGGCGCCGGGCCCGTCGGCGCTCCACAGGCCCTGGCTCGCTTGCTGCCCTCTGTCGCAGGAGCGGAGGAAGGCCCCAGCCCGCGTCCTTTCTCCTGGCAGGCTCCGGGCTGTTGTAACGGCCTCTGGCAGCGCTCGGCTGCCGGGGGCCATTTATCGCGAAGGAGACCGTCCAACGTGGACGCCATCGATGAGAAGATCATTGCCGAGCTGACCCGCAACGCCCGCATCTCGCATGCCGAACTGGCCAGCCGGGTGATGTTGTCACGCAACGCGGTGCGTCAACGCATCGAGCGACTGGAGCGCCAAGGACATATCGCCGGCTACACCATCGTCCGTTCCGGTGGCGGTGCTGGGGACGATTTCGTCTCGGCGCTCGTGCTCGTCTACCGCCAGGACCGCATGCGCGGCGGCGATGTCCTGGCCGCGCTCAAACTCATCCCTGAGGTCGTCATCTGTGAAGTCCTCAGTGGCGACTTCGACATCATGGTGCGGCTCGAGGCAGCATCACTGGAACGCGTACGGGACATCTGGGAAGAGATTGCCCAGATGCCTGGCGTACGGGACACGGTCACGTCGCTGACCCTCTCCAGGGTCGTCAACCGCCCGCGAGGCGGGGGGAGGTCTGCGGCACAGGGTTGAGCAGTGCGATCGCTTGTTCCCTGACGAACAGCCCGGCCTGGATCACGAGGTCCGCCACGTCATCCAGGTCCGCCAGGTCCGCCCCAGTCTCCCTTGGTCGCGGACGGGTATGTGAGCGGGTCCTGGTCCTGGTCCTGGTGCCGATGCCGGCGCCGCCCTGGATGACGTCGACGCGGGAGGCGGTCACCGTGCTTCGTCCAGGTGGTTGATGCAGACGACCTTGGGCTGGGTCATCTCCTCGAAGGCGAAGCGCACGCCCTCGCGGCCCATGCTGCCGTACTTGTACCCGCCGAACGGCATCGCGTCGAACCGGTAGTCGGACGAGTCGTTGACCATCACACCGCCGGCTTCCAGCAGCCGGGCCGCGGACAGTGCCCGGTCCAGACGTGCGGTGAAGATGCCTGCGTGGAGGCTGTAGCCGATGGCGTTGGCCTGCTCGATGGCTTCCTCGAAGGACGCGAACGGCTGCAGCACGACGACCGGGGCGAACGCCTCTTCCTGCCAGAGCGCGCAGCTGGCCGGGACCTTTTCCAGGACCGTCGGCGCGTACAGGGAGCCGTTCAGCTCGTTGCCGCACAGCAGCACGGCTCCCTGGGCCACCGCGGCGTCGACCTTCCTGCGGACGACCTGCCCGGCCTCCTCGGTGATCATGGGGCCGACGTCGGTGTGCTCGTCGAGCGGGTCGCCGACGCGCAGCTGCTTCGTGCGGGCGACGAAGGCATCGCGGAAGGACTCGTACACCTCCGCCGCGATCAGGATCCGCTGGGTCCCGATGCAGTTCTGGCCCGCGGCCCAGAAGGCACCGGAGACGCACGACTCCACCGCCGCGTCCAGGTCCGCGTCGTCCGTGACGATGACCGGTGCGTTGCCGCCGAGATCCATGGCCAGCTTCTTCAGACCGGCGGCGCGCGTAATGGCCTCACCGGTGGCGAATCCGCCGGTGAACGACACCATGCGCACGTCGGGTGCGCTGACGATCGCGGCGCCGATGTCGGCACCGCCGTTGACGACCGTGACGATCTCCTCGGGCAGCCCGGCCTCGACCAGGGTGTCGACCAGGCGCAGCGCGGACAGCGGGGTGAGGGCGGACGGTTTCAGGATGACCGCGTTGCCGCCGGCGATGGCCGGGCCCAGCTTGTGGGCGACCAGGTTGAGGGGGTCGTTGAACGGGGTGATGGCGGCGATGATGCCGAGGGGTTCGCGGGTGAACCAGCCCTGCCGTTTCTCGGAGCCCTCGTAGGAGTCGAAGGGGATGACCTCGCCGGCGTTGCGTCGTACCTCGGCCGCGGACAGCGCGAGGGTGTTGATCGCGCGGGAGACCTCCTTGCGGGCCTGGGTGAGGGTCTTGCCCGCCTCGGTGACGATCAGCTCGGCGAAGGACTCGGCCCGGAGCTCGACCAGCCGCGCGGTGCGCTCCAGGACGGAGGCCCGGGTGACGCGGGACAGCGCGGCCGCGATGGCGCGGCCGGCCCGGGCCCGCTGCAGGATGGTGTCGATGGCGGTGGCGTCGACGGTGCAGACCGAGGCGATGGCCTCGCCGGTGTAGGGGTTGCGCACGGCCTCCATACCGGAGCCGAGCTCGATGCCGAGGGTCACGGCGGTGTCAGCCACGGTGGGTCTCCTGAAGGACGCGGGCCTGAAGGACGCGGGGCAGGGGGGCGGTGTCGTCGTCCGCGTGGTGGCGCTGGTGGATGGCGATGATGTCGGACAGCAGGGCGTAGGCGGTCTCGATGCGGCCGGCGCCGGGTCCGGACACGGTGACGGTGCCGAGCAGGTCGGTGTGGAAGGCGACCGCGTTGACCGGTCCGGAGACCCCGGCGAGCGGGTGGTGGCCGGGCAGCGCGACGGGGGCCACGCGGGCCTCGACGGTGCCGTCCGCCCGGCGGGTGGCCGAGCCGACCAGCTTCCAGCGCAGGCCCTTCGATACGGCGTCCCGCACGTCCTGCGGGGTGATGTGGGAGATGCCCTCGCGGAAGACGTCCTCGCGGCACAGGTCGGCGCCGAGGACGTGGTTGGCCAGGATCATGAGCTTGAGCTGGACGTCGTGGCCCTCGACGTCGGCGGTGGGATCGGCTTCGGCGTATCCCAGCTCCTGGGCCGCCGCGATGGCCGTCGGAAGATCGATGCCTTCCTCGAGCCGGCCGAGGATGTAGTTCGAGGTGCCGTTCATGATGCCCTGCACGCCGGTGATCTCCAGCCCGCCGAACACGCGCCGGGCGGTGCGCAGAATCGGGGTCCCGCTGAGGACCGCGCCCTCGAACTCGAAGCTGACACCGTGCTCGGCGGCCAGCTGCCCGAGTTCGCGGCCGGCGAGCGCGACCGGTCCCTTGTTGGTGGTGCACACATGCTTGCCGGCCGTCAGAGCCCAGCGCACGTGGGAACAGGCGGGCTCACCGTCGGTGGGGTTGGTGAACGTCGCCTCCACGACGATGTCGGCCGGGACCTCGCGGATCACCCACTCGTTACGCGGATCGGCGTCCCCACCCGGCAGGCCGGCGAAGCTCAGCTCACCGGGCTCGACTGCCAGCAGCGGAGCCAGGTCGATGCCGTCGGTCTCGATCAGGGAGCCGGCCCGCAGGTCGGTGATCGCCACGACGCGCAGGGCGAAACCCAACTCCTCGGCGAGGCGGTCCCCGCGCTGGGATATGAGCTCGGCGAGCGCGCGGTTGACGCCGCCGAACCCGATGAGGGCGAGGTCGTATCGGCCCATGTGATGACTCCTTCGCGATGCACCGCAGCCAACGCGGCGCGGCTGCTCGAAGCCTCCCGTCGGGCAGTGTCAGTACGGCCATGTCAGAGCGACCGCGGTCCATGCCGAACCGCACTGTCGTGATGGCGATTCGCCATGCGTCCGGATCAGCGGGCGCTCGGCGCTTGCGGCGGCGTTGGGTAGGACCGCTCCGACACCACCCCTACGGAGCGGCATACCACCTCTGGCAGGTGGGGGCGAAGAGCTGGGAGGTCATGCCGCGGATGCGCCACCCGCTTCCGGACGCCAACCTGTACATCTGCGGATCGGCGTGGTCGACCGGGCAAGGCTGGGTCTACGGCGTGCTCACCCAGGCCGCGTTGATGCTTGAGGAGCACTTCGACCTGGCCCGTCCGACGTGGCTCTCGTCCAGTGCCTACCTCGGCGCGTAGGCCGCCTGGCAGCACATCGACCGGCCGGACGTGAGTCTGCGCCCCGACGGGACCGCGGTGCGCGCGCCACCGATTCAAGACCTACCAGCCCGAGGAGCCGGCACGGCGTGGCTCGGGCCGCGCCCCGACTCTCTCAGCAGTTCGCGCTGTAGCGGATGCACCCGGGCGGCGGAGCGTGGCTGCTGTCCAGCTGCTGCTGCGCGACTCCCAGCACCCCGCCGGCCAGGACGGCCACCAAGAGGTGCGCGATCACCGTCCAGCGGGCACGGAAGATTCCCGCGAGAACCGCCACGATGAGTACGGCAATCAGCAGCACCCACACCCGCCCGAGGTGCGCAACGCCGGCCGCGTAGATCCGGTCCTGGTCGCCTTGCGCTGCCCATACCTCCATGCCGAGGCCGAACATCCAGTCCAGCACGAGCCACGCGGTCTCCAGCAGGAACAGCGGGATCGCAAGGGCGAGGTCCACGCCCAGGCGCGTGCGGTGCGACCAAGGTCGCCGGCGCTCCGGCGCCGGAGGGGTGTTCATCATGGCCGCAGAGTGCCGAGCCTGGGAGCGCTGCGCATGAGTACGCGTACTCATCCAGACGTCGTTTCGGCCGAAACGAGTAACCCATCGAGCGCCGCCGTGCGCCGGCCCACTGAGTCGGGCGCTGTGGACGCTGCCACTCCGTCAGCGGATTGCCGGACCGCGTCGCCTCACGAAACGTTGCCTGTGCGGAGCGCGGGCGGTGGGAGCACCAGGCCGGCGATCACGATGCCGGCCGGCTGCTGCCAGACAAGGGCCTCGCGCCATCAGTGAGCTGCCGTACGGGCGACGGTTCCGTACGGCCAGCCGATCGAGGGACGGAGACCACGATGAGCAAGCCCCTGAGCGAGGCGGCGATCGAAGCGAGCTACCAGAGTTCGTTCGGCCGGGCCGCCGGATATCTGCCGCGGGACCGCACGGCGGTCGACGCTTGGCAGGCGGCGTTGGTGAAGAGAGCCAGGGCGCAATTGGCGATGGACCATGTCAAGCCGGTCCAGGAACTGGCGGATCTGCTCGACCGGGAGAAGGATCTCCAGGTGCTCGTGACGCGGACGATCGATGAGGCCCTGAAAATGCATCCCGATGGGGTCAGGAACATCGACGAAATGCTGACCTGTCTTGACGAGATCACGCAGACCGCGCCCCACTACCGTCTGGATCCCAGGCAGCGCATCTACTTCCCGATGTCGGCCCTGTTCTGTTACATGATGGCGGTCAAGAACGACGGCTGGGAACTCTTCCGCGATCAGAGGTTCAATGGCGCCCTGCGGAAGATCCTCAAGGCATGGTGCGTCTTCCTGGACAGTCCGGAGAGCCGACACGTCCTGTACGACGGCCCCGACGGCTGGCTGAGTCAGGCGGCGTACGAGGACTTCAAGCTCTACGAGTTCGAGATCGATCCGGACGCCCCCTACGGCGGATTCGCGTCCTACAACGCCTTCTTCCACCGGCCCATCAAGCCTGAGTTCCGCCCCAACGGAGCACTGCATGACCTGCGGGCGGTCGTCTCTCCGAACGACGGCTCGGTGGTCATGGCGTATCCGAACGTCCAAAAGGACGCCTACATCCTCGACATCAAGCACCAGCGGTACTCGCTTCGCCAGTTGCTCGGCAAATACAGCGGCATCGACGCATTCGTGGGCGGCACCGTCTTCCAGTCGTTCCTCTCGGGGGCGAACTATCACCGATGGCACGCTCCCGTCGACGGCGTGATCGAGTACAAGGAGACGGTAGAGGGATTGATGTTCAGCGAGCTGTACTCGGAGCAGGTCGACCCGACCGCCGGTACGCTCTCCCAGGGCTACCAGGCCAACGTCAATACGCGGGGCATCGTGGTCATCAAGAGCGAGTCCCCCGACATCGGCAAGGTTTGTGTCATTCCGGTCGGGATCACCGAGATCTCCTCGGTCACCATCACAGCTGAGGTGGGCCAGCGGGTCACCCGGGGCGACGAGATCGGGTACTTCAGCTACGGCGGGTCGAGCATGTGCCTGGTTTTCGAGCCGAACAAGGTCGACTTCACCGTTCCCACCGGGGTTCCAGGCACCGTCACCGACGACGGCGCGCCCATCTTCGTCAACTCGACCATTGCGCGGGCCACATGACCAGTTGAACGGCGGCAGTCCGGTGGCGCCCTCCCGGAGGAGAGGACGCCACCGTGCGTTTCAGCCAGCCCATCTGACGCCCGCACGACCTCACCGCTCGCCGGTTGCTCCCCCGTGCTCCTTCAGTTCTTCTGGTTCTTCTGGTTCTTCTCGTTCTTCGGCTTCTTGTTGTTCTTCGGCTTCTTGTTGGCGCGTGACGGGAAGTTCTGCGGCTCCTTTTGCATGTAGCCGAACAGCTCGGCCACGAACGCCGCGCCGCGGCCCACCGCGCCACCGAAGCGTGGCGGGGTGCCGAGCTGGATGTCGCCGATGGCGTAGACGCCGGGGACGTTGGTGGCGGTCGAGGTCAGGCCGGTCTTTTTGGGGACGTCACGGCCGGTAAGGACCGTCTTGGTCCCGGAGTCCAGGGCGAGTTGACCGCCGAGCCACTGGCTGTTCGGGGTGCCACCGATCAGGACGTACAGCCACTGGGTGGCGATCTCCTCGTCGGAGGGGTGCTCCTTGCCGGTGGGGCCGATCTTCACCTTCGTGAGCTGCTTGCTCTGATCGGCTTCGCAGAGCTTTACTTCCTTGCGGGGCACGATCCTGACCTTGTTGGCCTGCTCCAGCTGTTTGATCTGGTTGAGCAGATACGTGGACATGTTCTTGCTGAGGTCGGACCGGACGATCACGTGGATCTTCGAGGCGTAGTCGGCGTAGTGGACGATGGCCTGCCCGGCGGAATTGCCGCCGCCGACCAGTACGATCTCCTTGCCTTTGAAGTACTCGGCGTCGGTAACGAGTGCCTGGTAGAAGACGCCCTGGCCGATCAGGTCGTTGGCCTTGGTGGCGTCGTCGAGTCGCCGCCAGGAAAGGCCGGAAGCGACGACCACGGCCCCGGCCTTGATCTTCGTCCCGTTTGCGTCGGTGAGCTCGACGGAGTGTGGCTGCTGGGTGCCGTTGCTCCCGCTGGTCCCGCTACTGCCGATGTGGAGTTTCTTCGCGACGTTCAGGGGCTGCCACTCGACGCCGAAGTTCTTGGCCTGTTGGAGGGCGTTCTTGGCGAGTTCGCGGCCGGGGATACCGTGGGGGAAGCCGAGGTAGTTGGCGATCTTCGAGGAGGTGCCGGCCTGGCCGCCGGGCACGTCGTCCTCGATGACGAGCGTCTGGAGACCTTCGGCACCCGAGTAGACGGCGGCGGACAGTCCCGCCGGCCCGCCGCCGACGATGACGACGTCGTACCAGTTTTTCTGCCGTGGGGTCAGGAGGCCCAACTCCGAGGCGAGGTCAACGAGGGTCGGGTTCGTGAGGCATGTGGCCTGGCCCTTCGACGTCATCTTGACGACGCCTCTACCCTCTGACCTCTGACGCCCGGCCCCACACAGGGCCGGGCGCGTACCGGATCCCCGGCCCATGGCGACTTGGCCACGGGCCGGGGGCCTGGCATTCGTAGGGCCGCGGCGGTCAAGGGTACGAGACCACCGTGGACGGCACCGTCGAGGTGCCCGAGGTGGGGGCGCCGACGTCGTTGATCACGTGCTCGTACTGGCCCTTACCGCCCAGCGAGACCACGAGCAGATCGTGGAACTTCACACCCGGCTTGTTCGGGGCCTCGAAGCCGTGGTCCTGCCGGATGGTGGGATCCACGTTGTAGTAGCAGTAGCTGCCGAGGCCCCACCCTTCGTGGGTGGTCACCGTGTCGGCGATCTTGTACGCGGCGAAGCCCTTGGTGTTGCCGTTCTGGACCGCGGCCTGATTGGGCGCGTCGTAGGCCTTCTCGTTCTGGAAGAACACCGTACGGCCCCGCTCGCCGCGCCACTCCACGTCGTACTTGTTGAAGTGCTCGACGAACAGCCCGGTGGCCAGGACGTCGGCACCGTTGACGCGGATGCCGTAGTCGGCCCGGTTGGTCTCCCAGCCGACCCCGTCCCCGTGGTCGGCGCGCCAGACCCAGGTGTGATCGATGATGGTGTGGTTGCTGTTGATCACCATGCTGGTCGTCGCCTTGCCGGGGCCGGCGCCGCCGATCCGTACGAAGACGTCCTGCACCGTCGTCGGATTGGCGGCGTGGTCCGCGGAGGCCCCGTTGGGGCCAACCTCCAACAGTGTGGCCGAGTTGACCGGGCCGGCGTCGATGAGGAACCCCGCGAGGCGCACCCCGTCCACGTCGGCGACCTTCATGGCGGTCACCCCGTTGTCCGGCACGATGGTCGCGTACCCCAGCCCCAGGACTACGGTGTTCGCCCGCTGCACCTCGATCGGCCGGTCGACATGGTAAATCCCGGGCGTGAGCAGCAAGTTGAGGCCCTGCGCCAGTGCGGCGTTGAGCGTTGCCGCGTCGGTGCCGGGCTTGGCCACGTAGAACCGGCTCAGCGGCAGGGACTCGCCCCTCGGTGTGCCGTTGCCCCAGGTGGTGCCGCGGGCGTTGACCCGCTTCTCGGGGAGGAACACGCGGTAGTCGCCGCCCTCAAGGTAGAGGAAGGGCTTTTCGCGCGAGATCGGAGTGGTGTCCAGGGCTGTGTACGGCGGGTCGGGGAACGTCTGTCCGGGGGCTCCCTCGACTCCGGAGAACACCATGTTCCACACGGCGTTGCGCCAGCCGCCCACCGAGCTGTCGCGCGTGTACCACTGTTGCTGGGAGTACGGGCTGACCGTACCGTCGATCCGGCTGTCGGCGATGTACCCGCCGCTGGCCCAGCCGTAGCCGTCGGGCGCCAGGTTCAGTCCGCCCTTGATGTGCATCCGCCGGAACGGTGCCGCCTGCGCCACGGCCCACCGGTTCGTGCCGTTGACGGGTATGAGCGCGAGGTTCTCCGCCGAGCGCCAGAAGTTCTGCGTCGCATTGCCGTTGAACCAGCCGGCGTCGACGGTCACATCGCCGTTGATGGTCGTGTCGTCCGGCGACAGGCCGAGGCCCGCGATCGAGGTGTAGAAGCCGAGCTGGGCGTTGAGACCGTTGTACGTGCCTGGTTTGAACAGCAGGGCGTACCTGGCGGTGCCGAACTGGGCCGACTCCTGCTGCTTGAAGATCTCGTCGAGCTTGCCCTGGATGTTGGGCGTGCCGGGGTCGAAGACCAGCACGTTCGGTCCGAGGTCGCCGCCGCCGGGCAGCGCGGCGGCGGCGGGCGCAGCGGATGCCTGGGAGGACAGGACGGGCAGTCCGGCGGCGGGGAGTGCGGCCGCCATCGCAGCCAGAATGCTGCGGCGTGAGGGTCTTGGTGGTGTGCGGTGAGCGGCTGCGTCTGCGCTAGCGCCTGTGCCTGTGCCTGTGGGGGGTGTGGGCATGGAAGCCCTCCTGATGTCGGATTCAGGGGGTGAACGGATGATGTTCATGGGAGCGCTCTCTTGCTTGTTGCATGTTCACCACGTGTGAACAGGGCGTCAAGAGTTCTGTCCAGAGTCGCGGCAAGCTGCCGCTGATGCGGCATCAATTAACTGGCACTTTGGTGTAGTTGCTAGCGATTTACCCTTGGCCGTGGGCCAGCCTGCCGACGAGGTCGAGCCGATGGCTTTGTATTCAGGAGGTGTTGAGAAGGAGGGGGCTCGGGGCTCGTCGAGCTCATGCTTCTCGCCGCGCCCGCACCGGCCCCGTGAATCAGAGCCAGGGCGAGGCCGCGACCCTGGCCATGGGCAGGGGCATGGGCATGGGCATGGGCAGGGGCATGGGCATCACTGCGCGTGGATCGCCTCGCGCATCGAGTCGGCGTACTCAGGCGCGAACGCGTCGAGGAGGTGGGGGTCGATGTCCGGAGAGTAGATGACCATCAGCTTGTGCGCGTCGTTCTCTCCGACCGCCATCGCCTGGCCCTCCACCACCCAGACGTCGGTGGAGTCCATGTCACTGTCCACCAGGTATGCGAGGTCCCGGGTCCCGGGCTGTGCGCCCTTGCTCGCCATCGCCTCGTGGACGGCTCTCTTGCACGTCTCGGTCCTGAACAGCCCACTCAGCCGTGCGTCCGACTGCGGCCCGACGGCGACGCGCAGTTCGGGGGGCTCCAGGGAGACCAGCATGTGGATGGCCTTGTTCTCCCGCATCGCCCCGTGGGTTCCGGTCGAGATGCTGTGCCAGGCGCCCTTCACCGGCAACCGGACGCGGCCGTCCTCATCCACCTGGCCTGCGCTGTAGTCGAGGGTCGCCTCATGCACCTCGGCCTCGGCGTTCTCCTCCGCCGTCTGGCAGTCCGGGCACAGGTACCCGATCGCGTATCCCGCGTCCAAGACGACGTTCCATCCGTCTCCCGCACCGCGCATGGGCCGCTTGCAGCGGTCACACACGATGTCCGCTCCTTCTTCCACCTTTTCCGGTTCCGGAGGGCGTGTGCGCCGTTTGCGCTTGATCGCATCCCACATGGTGTCCTCACCGCCCGTGGACGTGTGCCGTTGTCGCTTCAGGCCACATGCAGCACGGCCGCTCGCATGGGCGCAACGGCCGCGGGGCGTCACGCACAACCACTCACAGCCAGGTGCAGCTACGTACGGCCACGTGCAGTTACGTGCAGCTATGTACGGCCACGCGCAGGTACCTGCGGCCGCGTGAAGTCACGCATGACTGGATGGAGCGGCAGGCAACCGCGCGCGGCTGCATTCGCGGCCGTTCGTTCGGCTTCGCTTGCCGCTCCCCCGCCGTACGGTCCAGGATAATTCCGCGCCCCGCTGCCCGGTGCGCGTGACCGCCGAACTGACGTATCTCGTGGGAGTCCGGCCAGGCAGGGAAGTTGCGGTGCGGAGCTGTTCGCGCCGTTGCGGATCAGCGCGGGCCCAGGGTGGTCGGCTTTCTTCTCCCCGTAATGAGCGGCGATGTCTGTCAGCGGAAGGTCTCAGCCGCACGAGGTGCGGGCTGCGGACGGCCGACGATGGATGGCGGGGCGAGTGGCCGGGGCCGGGGCCGAAGGCCAGTAGGGTCCGGTGCGCGCCGCGTAGCAGATCGAACAGCCGGATGTCGCGTCCGGTCGCGGTGTCGCGGCAGACGGCGTCGGGGGCACGGTCGCCAGGGAGGACGCGGATGTCGGCTGTCTGCGGCGTCGGGGTGGTCAGGGGACTGGCCGGGTAGGCGACGGTCAGGCCCGTGGTGAAGTCGCAGGTCAGACCGCGTTGGGCAGAGGAGCCGTCACCGTCGGCGGCGGCATGCGGCACGGCGTGCAGGTGCGCCGTGCTGTCGTCCAGGACGGCACGGGCGGCCGGGTGCCGCTCCTGTTCGTAAGTGTCCAGAATGGTCGGGTCAGCGTCGCCGGCCAGCACGGCGGCGAGGTTCCAGCCGAGGTTGTAGGCATCCTGGATGCCGGTGTTCATACCCTGGCCCCCGGCCGGTGAGTGGATGTGCGCGGCGTCCCGGCGAGGAAGACCCGGCCGACCCGGTAGCGATCGACGAGGCAGACCTTGATCTTGTAGAGGGAGAGCCAGTCGGCTGGTGAGAGTGCTCTCCGGCAGGCCGGTGCGGTCGGCCAGGATCCGGCGGAACAGAGCGAGCACGAGTACAGCGGTGGGGCGTCGCGCCCGCCGTTGGGACGGGACCGGGGTGTCGGCTGGTTGTCGGCGGTGATCGGTGGGGTGTCGGTGATCTGTCGATGACTGCCGGGACATTGGAGCTGGTTGGCGCCGGCCATCATTCGGCATCGGCCACCAGCATCGCATCGTCCCGACCTACTGGAACGGCGCTCCCCGGGTTACCTGCCGAGTGCCCGCCCAGCGGTCCACGATCAGGAAGAAACCCCATGACCACTGACGTCACGATCATCGGTGCCGGGCTCGGCGGCCTCACGCTCGCCCGCGTCCTGCACGTCCACGGAATACCGGCCACGGTCTACGAGGCGGAGCCCTCCCCCGCTGCGCGTTCGCAGGGCGGGATGCTCGACATCCACGACTACAACGGCCAACTCGCCCTCGAAGCAGCGGACTTGATGGACGAGTTCCGTGGCCTCATCCTGGAGGGTCGCCAGGCAATGCGGGTCCTCGACCCGGACGGGACCGTCCTGTACGAACAAGCCGACGACGGCACGGGGGGACGCCCCGAGGTGCAACGCGGCGAGCTGCGAGAGATCCTGCTCGACTCACTCCCGGTCGGCACCGTCCAGTGGGGGCACAAGGTCAGCAGCACCCGTACCCTCAGCGAGGGCCGCCACGAGGTGACGTTCGCCGACGGCAGCACCCTCGCCACCAGCCTGCTGGTCGGCGCGGACGGCGCGTGGTCCCGGGTCCGGCCGCTGCTCTCCACCGCCGCACCCGAGTACACCGGCAAGTCGGTCGTCGATACGTACCTGTTCGACGCCGACACCCGGCACCCAGCCGCCGCGAAGGCGGTCGGTGGCGGGTCGATGATCGCGCCCACGCCGGGCAGGGAGATCTTCGCGCACCGGGAAAGGGACGACACTCTGCACGCCTACGTCGGGTTGTCCGAGCCCCAGGACTGGTTCGCCGCCATCGATTTCACCGATCCCGCCGCGGCCACCGCGCGGATCGCCCAGGAGTTCGCGGGCTGGGCTCCGGAGCTCACCGCGCTGATCACCGACAGCGACACCGCGCCGGTCCTGCGCCCCCTCTACGCTCTGCCGACCGGCCACCGGTGGGACCGGGTGCCGGGGGTGACCCTGCTCGGCGACGCCGCCCACCTCGCGGCCCCTAACGGCGAAGGCGCCAACCTGGCCATGCTCGACGGCGCCGAACTCGGCAAGGCCCTCGCCGCGCACCCCGACGACATCGAGGCCGCGCTCACCGAATACGAGCAGGCCATGTTCCCCCGTAGCGCCGAGGCTGCCCTCTTCCAAGGTGCCGAGGCCCACGGGACCGACTCCGACACCAACACGGCCCACGCCCTGATCAGCGCATTCACCCGGCAGGAGCAGTCCCCGTAGGGCATACGCAGAGTTGGACCGCGGTGGCGGTTCGCCAGAACAGCGCGGTCGACGGCTTGCCATCCGGTTCGTGGTCGTCGGGGCACCAGAGAACCTGGAGCAGATCGGCCTGGCCGGGCGGTCGCAACAGGGGTATGTCCCGCAGATACAGCTGGGCCACGGGCAGCATGGGGACCGGGCGCTCCGCGGGCCACGGGGAGCCGGAGCAGTGGGCGTGTCTGGAACCGCTGTTGCCTCAGGCGATGTCTCGTCGGCGCAGGTAGGCGTGGTGGGCGCGGGAGCTGCGGGCTTGCAGGTAGGTGTGGTGGCGTGGGAACTGTGGGCCTGGTCGGCCCGGACCGACGTCAGCATGCACTCTACGGCGGCCAGTGCCCACGGAGATCCTGCATTCTGCCCCGGGCACTGTCGCCACGGACGTGTCTCCTAGGGTGCGGAGCATGATTTCGCGAAGCTATCTCTCCGAACTGTTCTCGCTGGACGGCCGGGTCGCCGTGGTGACGGGCGGCAGTTCCGGTATCGGCCGGGCCATCGCCGGGGCTCTCGCGCGAGCGGGGGCGAGCGTGGTGATCGTGGCACGCAACGAGTCGGAACTGGCCGGCGCAGTCGATGAGTTGGCGGCGGACGGCTGCCGGGCGGCCTGGGTGAGCGCCGACCTGGGCACCCGCGACGGGGTGCGCGCGGCGGCGGAGCGCGCGGCCGAGGTGTTCGGCGAACCCGACATTCTCGTCAACAGCGCCGGCATCAACCTGCGGCCGCCGATGGGCGAGCTGGACGAGGAGGTGTGGGACGCCACGATGGCGGTGAACCTGGAGGCGCCCTACTTGCTGGGCCAGCGGTTCGGGCCCGGCATGGCCGAGCGGGGCTTCGGGCGGATCATCCACATCACCTCCCAACAGGCGCACCGGGCGTTCGTCCAGAGCGGCGCCTACGGGGTCTCCAAAGGGGCACTGGAGTCGCTGGCCCGTTCTCAGGCCGAGGCGTGGTCACCACACGGCGTCACCTGCAACACGCTGGTGCCCGGCTTCGTCATGACCCCGCTCAATGCGCGGTTGTCCTCCGATCCGGAGCAGGTCGCGGCGCTGGCCGCGCGGACGATGGTCGGGCGGAACGGCCTGGCCGAGGACTTCGCCGGAGCAGCGGTATTCCTGGCCGGCCGCGCCTCCAGCTACGTCACCGGCCAGGCGATCTTCGTCGACGGCGGGCTCTCCGTGCACTGAGCCCCACGCCATGCCTGGTCCCACGGCTTACGGCGCCTGCGGATCCGCTGGGACGCCCGGGACGATATCCACGAGGCGTTCCTCGGATCGGCCTGCTGCGTGATCACCTACCGACGCGTCCGCACCTTGTGTCAGCTCCTCTGAGGGAACAGCCGTCACCCGATCTTTCTCAGACGCGCAGCGGCCCTCTGCTGCTACCCGCTCTTCTCTTCCTCGGACTGGCCATGGAGGACACGGGATAAGTTCTCCGCTGGCGTGGTGGATGGGGGGACAGTGAGCGCGGCAGCACGCTGGAAGTTCGGGGCGCGGGTGGTGGGTGCGATCGTCGTCGCGGTGACGATCGTCGGGGCCGGCCTGTGGTTGCGGGCCACATGGATCGTGGTTGCTGCACCGCCGGCGGGGCAGTTACTCCAGGCGGACGCCGACCCTGGTCGCGATCCCTGGGACACCGGCGGGGACGTCACGACGGCCTACCGCCCGACGCCTCCCTACAGTGGGGAAACCACCGTTCGGGTACACCGTGGCAAGCGCGGCGCGTGGTTGGTGACGACACGCTATCGACTGATCTTGCGGCCGACGGACAAGGTGGCCGCTCAATTGCGCCACGCCCCTTCGGACATCGGCTATGTGATCCCGAACCTGCCTGGCGGTTACGCCGCGGCGCACCCTCGCGACTGGGAGCCCCAGCTGCCGAAGGGGGCCCCGGCACTGTTGCTGACCGCCCAGACCTTGCTGGTCGCCCTCGGGCTGGGGCTGTATTGGGAAGCGCGCCTCGTACGGACCGCCGGGCTGCCGTGGGGACACATCCGCAACTTCCGCCGGTTGTCCTCACTCGCGGTACCGACCACGACCCTCCTGGTCGCCGTCGTCACCGCCGTCGCCACCGCTCTCGCCGGTGCCTGGGGCACCGCCCTCACCCCACCCACCGAGACGCCTCCGGCAGCCGTCAAGACCTCGACCCCTCCGTAGACGACGAGGAAGCAGGAGCATCCACGGCGTAGTTGACCATGAAGCCATGCTGCCCCTGTCCCTGTCTCCCGGTCAGCGGGGGAGCGAGCGCCATACCGTTCCCACGACATGCGCGGCCGCGAAGTAGCCCCGGTGGCGGGAGTCGAAACTGGCCGCCGGGTTGTCCCCGAGCAGGACCAGCCGTCCGTGGGGTACGTACCGCTCGGGAACAGCGGCCAGCGCGGCCACCCGGTCGCGGGGCACGGGGTCCCCGGGCACCGCGGCCACGCGCTTGATCAGCAGCGCCGGGGCCGGCACCGCGCGGGCCGCGGCAGCGGGTGCCGCGGCAGCAGGTGTCCGGGCGCTGGCCGGGCCGACGTCCGAGGCGGCGATCGGGCCGTGGTTCGGGCCGGTGGCTGGGGGGTCTCTCACCACGACCACCTGGCCCGGTGCGGGCCGGCGGCCGCGGCGTACGAGGACACGGTCGCCGTCCCGGTAGGCCGGTTCCATGCTCGCGCCGCGTACGGTGACCGCGACCAGCCGCCGCCGTAGCGCGGAGGCGGCCAGGGCGAGGCCGATCGCCAGTACCGGAACTCCCGCCGCCAGAACCCCCGACGCTGCCCTCATGGCGCCGCCGTACCGATCTCGATGCCCACCGGCTCGGCGTCCACCGGCTCCGCGCCCAACGGGTCGGCGCCCACCGGATCGGCGTCCGTGCGGTAGCCGGTCGCCTGCAGGGTGAACAGGCGGGCGTACTCGCCGTCCAGCGCCAGCAGCGCGTCATGGCTGCCCTGTTCGGCGATGCGGCCGTCCTTGAGCACGACGATCCGGTCGGCGTCGCGTACCGCGTTGAGCCGGTGGGAGATCAGCAGAGCGGTGCGGTCGCCCCGGTGGCCGCACAGGGCGGCGTGGATCTCGTGCTCGGCCGCGGCGTCGAGCCCGGCCGAGGGTTCGTCCAGGATCATCAGGTCCCGCCCCTCCCGCAGGAACGCGCGGGCCAGCGCCAGCCGTTGCCACTGCCCGCCGGAGAGCATGACCCCGCTCTGCGCCCCGTCTCCCTCGGGGTGGGTGAAGAAGATCCGCGACAGGAGGGTGCGGTAGCCGTGCGGCAGGTCCGCCAACTTCCGGTGGATTCCGGCGCGTTCGGCGGCGGCACTGAGCCGCTGGTCGTCGTGGAGCGCGTCCAGATCCCCGAGGGCGATGTTCTCCGCCGCCGTCATGTCGTAGTGCATATAGTCCTGGAACACCACGCTGAGGCGCTGACGGTAGGCGGTGACGTCCACCTCGCGCAGGTCCACCCCGTCCCACAGGATCGTGCCGCGGGTGGGGTCGTAGAACCGGCACAGCAGCTTCACCAGCGTGGACTTCCCGGCTCCGTTGAGTCCGACGAGCGCCAGCGCCTGGCCGTGGGGGATGCGCAGGTTGACCCCGCGCAGGATCCACGGATGCGCGTCGGAGTACCGGAACCACACGTCGCGCAGCTCGATTCCGCGGCTCAGGGCGGGGAGCGGCCGGGGCGCCGCCGCGAGCGGCAGATCGGGACCGGCGGTGGTCACCGCGAGGTAGTGGTCGAGCAGCAGCAGCGCCTGGTGCGTGCGGGCGACCTCCAGCGCGAGCGTGGCGAGTGCGCCCTGCACACCGGCCACCGCGGCCACGAACATGGTGACGTCACCGGCCGACAGGTCGCCGGACCGCGCCGCACCCACCGCCCATACGAGACCGCAGCCGGAGATCAGCGCGGCGAGCAGCCCGAGCCCCGCCTGGGCGCGGACCTCCCGCCGGTCCACCGCGCGCTTGGCGGCGTCGGACGTGCGCCGCTCGGCCAGCATCCGCCCGCGCAGAAAGCCCCCGATGCCGAACAGTCGCACTTCCTTGGCGGCTTCCATGCTGGAGAGCAGATCGTTGTAGAACAGCTCGCGCCGCTCGGCGGGGCCGATGTCCCACATCATCCGCGCCCGCCGTCGCGACAGCGCGATCTCCGCGCACAGCACCGGCACTCCGGCCACCAGCACCAGCCCGGTCAGGACGGGACTGAGCACCAGCAGCGAGCCGATGAACCCGGTGAGGGTGACGGCGGCCCGGACGATGCCCAGTGCTCCGGAGACGGTTTCGTTGGGGGTGCCGCCGGCGGTCTGCTGGGCCAGCCGCAGCCGGTCCAGGAAGCGGGGGTTCTCGAACGGTTCCAGTCCGACGAACCGGTCCACGGCCGTGAACAGCCGGTCCTGCATGAGCAGTCCGACCCGGCGGTCGAGCTCCGCGCGCAAATACTGGCCGATCTGCGGCGCCGCGCCGGTCAGGACGCCGACCGCGGCGAGGCAGAGCCCCAGCCCGGTCAGCGTCCCGGTCGGGGCACCGGCGACCAGGTGGTCCAGTATCAGCTTGGTCAGCAGGGCCGTGGCGACCGGCAGCCCACCGGTCGCCAGCGTCAGCAGCACGAAGGCGACAAGGGTGCCGGGCGCGGCCTGGACCGCGAGCGACCACGCCGTGCAGACCCGGGCCCCCGTGCCCCGGGTCGCCCGGCGTCCGCGCGGCACGTCCTCCGTGTCCGTCATCGTGCCGCGGTGACCGCGCGGCCGGCCGCGCGCTTGCCGGCCGCCGGTCGGTCCAGCGCAATGCGGTTCGCGGTCACCCGGACCCGGCCGTCGCCGTGCGGGGACACCCTCAGCAAGGTGGGGAACGATCGCGCCCGGAACGCGGCGCTCAGCGGTTCGTCGGGCCCCTCCTCGACGACCACGCGGGCGACCGGGGACAGTTCGGCCACGAACGCGGCGGCCTCGGCGCCATCGCCGACCACGACGGCCAGCACCTGCGCCCGCCCACCGGGCAGGGTCCGCGCGTGGTCCACGAACGCCGGCATCTTCTCCCGGCACGGCTGACAACCGGGGGCGAAGAACGCCACCAGCGTGTCCGCGGCGAGCATGCCGCGGGTGAGCCGTTCGCCGTCCACGGTGGACGTGGCGAACTCCCCCACCTCCTCCCCCACGGCCATGTCGAGGCTGCCGAACGGGCCGCCCGGGCCGCTCGCCCCGGACAGCCGCTCGGAGTGTTCCCGCAGCCGTTTGATCACCCCCAGGGTGAGTACCAGGTCCAGCGTGCACAGCGTTCCGACGAACACCACTGCCGCAATCAGGAAGGACATTGCCCAACTCCTCTTGTTCCGTACGGCCCTTGTGGTGTTGGGCCGGTGTTGATCCCTCAGTCGCGGGCGGGTTCCGGTCGGGCCGGCAGCGACGGGCGGAACAGCGCTGCGAGGTCCTCGAGCCTGGTCACCAGCGCTCCGACGACGGCCCCGCCGGCCACGGCCACCGCCATCGCCCCGGACGCCGGTGCGACCGCTCCGGTGCCGCTGCTGCTGAGCGCTCCGCCCGTCGCGATCAGTGTCAGCACTCCGTTGCGCAGCACATGAAGCCGGCCCATCGGGGTGCCGGAGGCCCCGAAGCAGCGGCACACCGCGCGTACTCCTCGGACGACCATGAGCGCGGCGCCCACGGTGAACGCCAGCAGCAGTGCGGCGGCGAGGACGAACCCCACGAGGCCCGCGCGTGCCGTCAACGGGCTTGCCAGCAGCAGGAGGAGCACCGCGACCTCGCTCCCCGCGACGATCACGGCGCAGCGGCGCACCCAGCCGGCCGGCAGCAGGTCCATGGTGGTCAGTGACTGCGCGAACCGGGAGAACGCGGCCCGGCTGCGGACCTTGCCCAGCGCCGCCGCCCCGAAGACCACGGCAAGGCAGGACGCGCAGATTACGGCGAGTATGTCCACGGTACGGATCCCCCTCGGTACGCCGGAACCGGCCGGGCGGCGCGGCAGTGCGCGACCCGGCCGGACGGCGATGACCTGTAAAGCTGGGCCGTCAGAAGCAGCCGCAGCGGATGAACGTATTCGTGCACTGGTCCTTGACCCAGGTGTGGTTCCACCGGGCGCAGCCGGATCCCGGCCCGCCCTGGACGCACACATAGCAACCGGCGGCGGATGCCTCGGCCTTGGGCACGAACCGTTCCAGGAGCCTGCTCCCCATCGCTTCGATCTTCCGGTACATGTCCACACTCCCTACTCGTTCCGGATGCCGTATTGGCGCCTCTCACGATGCTCGGGCAGCCCTGGACAAACCTTGTCCAACTCTTGAATGAGCAGGTCAGGAGGGGTTTTGGAGTTTGCCGCGGAGCCGTTGGAGGTCCGCGTCGTGGTGTCCCATGGCGTGCAGGAGGTCCGCCGCCCGCTGCCAGGCCGCGCGGGCCGCGGCGGTGTCACCGCCGGCTTCGTGGGTGTCGCCGAGATGCTCCAGCGTCTCGGCCTGGTTGTACTGATGGCCGAGTTCCTCGTTCAGCTGCAGGCTCCGCAGGAAGCAGTCGGCCGCCTGCCGGTGGTCGCCGAGGTGCTGGAGCGCGTATCCGAGGCTGTCCCAGGTGTTCGCCTCGCCGCGGCGGTCGCCGAGATGCTGCTGCAGGGCGAGCGCCTCCCGGCAGAAGTCGGCGGCTTCCTCGAATTTGCCGAGCTGCGCGTGGTCCCAGCCGGCGGCGTTGAGGGCCCTGGCCCGGCCGGTCTCGTGGTCCGCGGCCTCGAAGCGGTCGAGGGCGAGCAGATCGTGTTCCAGGCCCCTTTGCTGATCTCCCCGGCGCTCCCACAGCCAGCCGAGGTTGAGGTGGGTGTGGGCCTGGCCGACCGTGTCGCCCAGTTCCTGGTACAAGGCGAGGGCCTGTTCCAGGTGGGCGTGCGCATCGTCGAAGCGTCCGGTTTCACAGCAGGAGTTGCCCAGTTCGCGGTGGGCGCGTGCCTGGTACGAGCGGTCGGCGAGGGCGGTCGCCGCTTCGAGCCCGTCGTACAGCGTCGCGGTGAGCTCGTCCCAAAAACCGCGTCGTGCCAGGAATACGGATTGGACGGCGGCCAACTGACAGGTTTTGACGTGCAGTTGGGCGTAGCGAGTCTGTGCCACGAGGGAGGTCAGCACGGCGCGTTCGGCGGCGAACCACTCCAGGGCGGCCTGGTGGTCGGCCGGCTGGCCGGGCGCCGCGCCCGGCCGGGCCGGCGGCAGGACGATCGGCTCGCCGTGGGGAGACAGCAGCCGGTCGGCGGCATGGGCGGTGTGCAGATAGTGGTCGACCAGCCGCTCGAAGGCGGATCGGCTCGCCGGGTCCGCCGCGGCCAGTTCCGCGGCGTAGGTGCGCAGCAGATCGTGCATCGTGTAGCGGCCGGGTCGATGGGCGGTCACCAGGTGCGCGCGGACGAGTTCGGTCAGGGCCCGGCTGGTCCGACGGGGCTCGGTCCCGGCCAGGGCGGCCGCCGCGGCCAGGCCGATGTCGGGACCGGCGTGCAGGCCGAGCAGGGGGAAGATCCGGCGGGCGGGTTCGCTGAGCGCGCGGTAGGACGAGGCGAAGACGGCCCGCAGGTCGGCGGAGTCGTCTCCCGCGTCGAGGGTGTCGAGGGCGCCGCCCGCCCCGTGCAGATCGCGGATGAGCCCCCGCAGCGGGAACGTCGGGTGGACGGCGGCGCGGGCGGCGATGATGCTGATGGCCAGCGGCAGCCCGCCGCACAGCTGGAGCAGACCGGCGGCCGCGGCGGGTTCCTTGCGCACCCGCTCCCGGCCGAGCCGACGGGCGAGCAGTGATGCGGCGTCGGCGGTGGACAGCGGGCCGAGCGTGAGGAGGCGGGCGCCGTGCGTGGTGACCAGGCCGGCGAGGTGGTGGCGGCTGGTGACGATGACGACGCAGGTGGGGCTGCCGGGGAGCAGGGGCAGCACCTGTTCGGCGTCGCGTGCGTTGTCCAGGATCACCAGGATGCGGCGTCCCTGGATGAGGCTGCGGTAGAGCCCCGCCCGGGCGTTCAGTCCGGTGGGGGCGGACCCCTCGGGCGCGCCCAGGCTGTCGAGCAGGTCGCGGAGGGCCGAGGCGACGGTCGTCGGCGTCCCCGAGGGTTCGAAACCGCGCAGATTCAGATAGAGCTGTCCGTCGGGGAACTGGTCCAGCCGCTGGTGCGCCCAGTGCAGGGCGAGGCAGGTCTTGCCGATGCCGCCGGATCCGCCGATGCCCGCGATCGGCACCGTACCGCCGTGGGCGGACGGCGGTTCCAGGAGCCGGTCGAGCTCCGCCATGGCGCGCCCCCTCCCGGTGAACACCGGTGGGGGCGGCGGTAATTGACGCGGCACCGGGAGACGGGCGGCTTCGGGGGCCGCCATCGGCGAGGGGCCGGGCCCCTCATCGGAGCCGGACCCGGGGGGCGTCTCGCCGAGAGGCCCGCCCGGACTGTCGGCGCCCAGGAGTGGCGCGCCTACGAGGATGTCCTGGTGCAGTTGCCGGAGCGCGGGGCTCGGGGCGAGGCCCAACTCCGCGTCCAGGAGTCGCGCGATGCCCCGGTAGACCTCCAGCGCCTGGGGGGTGCGGCCCTGCCGGTGCTGGGCGAGCATCAGCTGCCCGGCGATCCGCTCGTCGAGGGGGTGTGCCTGGGCCAGCAGGCGCAGCGGGGCCAGCAGCTCGGATTCCCGGCCCTGCCGCAGCAGCAGGTCGTTGAGGTCCAGTTCGGCGGCCAGGCGCTCGCCTTCCAGGGTGT
Source organism: Streptomyces sp. NPDC059649 (assembly GCF_042734445.1). NCBI lineage: Bacteria > Bacillati > Actinomycetota > Actinomycetes > Kitasatosporales > Streptomycetaceae > Streptomyces > Streptomyces sp. NPDC059649. Next base: position 440,359 of record NZ_JBHWDV010000001.1, on the reverse strand, counting down.
CGCGCAGCGCGTTGAACCACGGGGTGTCCGGCTCGGCCGGCGCGTCGCCGGACCACAGCCGCAGCGCCTCGGTGAGCAGCCGGGCGGCGTGGGCGGCGTCCCCGGCGGAACGGGCACGTGCGACCAGCTCGCGGAAACAGTGCAGGTCGACCGTTAGCGGGTCCACCTCGCACACATAGCCCTGCGGGCGGCGGCCGATGGACGCGCCGAGCGGCTCGATGACGCGGCGCAGCCGCGACACATAGCTGTAGAGCGTCGTCGCGGCGCGCTGCGGCGGGCGTTCGCCCCACAGCCGGTCGATCAACCGCTCCACGGACACGGGGAGATTGGCGTCCACGAGGAGAGCCACGAGCAGTTGGCGCTGGCGCAGATGCCCCAGATCCACCTCCCGACCGTCCACCTGCGCACTGATGGTCTTGAGCAAGCAGATTTCGACGGCCACCCCGTACCCCTTCCCCCTGTGCGTCAGTGTTCGGGGAACAGACAGGGGAATCAAGGGACATCCAGGACGTTCTTCCGTCCACTCGGTGCGTGAGTGCGTGCGGTCCTGTGCCGCGGTGCGTGAGCGGGGTGCTGTGCCGCGGTGGGTGAGCGGGGTCCTGTGCCGCGCTGTGTGAGCGGAGTCCTGCGCCTTGGTGCGTGAGCGCGGTCGGCTTGTGTCGGCCAGCGGTACGCACCTAGTTTTGAGACAGGTTTTACGCGATTCATGCAACTGCGGCCCACGCCCTCACTGTCTGACAGGAAGTTGGGCCTTCAGGGCCGAAGAGCGAGAGAGCGGGGCAAGGCGTGGGACGGCGTAAGGGCGGCATAGGGATCGCACTCGTCACTGGTGCGATGCTGGTGGGCGTGAGCGCCTGCGGCGGGGGCGGCAGTGACAAGGCGAGCGGGGACGACGCGAAGGCGCCGGGCAAGCCGAGTGCGAGCGCCTCCCCGTCGCCGACGAAGCCCGCGGGCCCGCCGATGCTGCTGGACACGATCACCCCGCAGACGGGCAGCACGGTCGGCGTGGCCATGCCGATCTCGGTGGTCTTCACGAACCCGGTCGCGGTCAAGGCACGGGCCACGGTCGAGAAGCACATGAAGGTGAGCGCCTCGCACCCGGTGGCCGGCGCCTGGCACTGGTTCGGCGACAAGCGCGCCGACTGGCGACCGAAGACGTACTGGCCCTCCGGCACGAAGGTCAAGATCGACGCTGACATGAAGGGCATCAGCAACGGCAACGGACGCTACGGCGTGCGCGCCTACACGCACACCTTCACGATCGGCGACGACGTACGCGCGGACGTCTCGGTGACCGGCCACACCATGAAGGTGACCCGGAACGGCAAGGCGATGCGCACCCTGTCGATCAACGCGGGCAGCGCTCAGTATCCGACGTGGAACGGCACGATGGCCGTCATCGACAAGCAGGAGAAGGTCCACATGACCTCCTGCAGCGTGGGCATCAGCTGCGACAAGGGCAGCCCCAACTACTACGACCTGACGCTGCCCTGGGACATCCACCTGACCCAGTCCGGCACGTACGTGCACTACTCGACCGGCGACCCCAATCCGGGCAGCGGCAGCGCCCGCGGCTCGCACGGCTGCGTCCACCTGTCGATGTCGGACGCCAAGTGGTTCTACCACCAGGTCAAGCAGGGCGACCCGGTCACCATCACCGGCTCGCCCCGCGCCAAGGCCCCGGCCGACAACGGCTACGCCGACTTCAATCTGGAATGGGGCCAATGGCTCGCGGGCAGCGCGTCCGGGGAGGGGACGACCGCGACACTGTGATGCGCCGCGGGGACATCACTGCGCGTTGTGGGGCTCGCCCGGCGCCCGTTGCTTACCGGGGACCGTTGCCCGTTGCTTACCGGGGACTGTTGCCCCACAGCGTCTTGTCGTCGACGTTGCGCTTGGTCACCAGCGGAGCGGGGAGCCGGTCCTCCAGGAGTCCGCTGGGAAGCCTGACGATGGTGCTGTGATGGTCCGTCGGGCCCGGTGCGAAGCTCTGGCCCGCTATGGCCTTTTTGATGTAGGTGATCGCGTACTTCGCGTAGAGGTCGACGGGCTGGGAGACGGTGGCGTCGATCTCGCCGCTGCGGATCGCGTCGAGTTCCTGCGGGATCCCGTCGTTGGAGACGATCGTGAGGTGCCGGGGGTCGCCGACCGGGAACAGGGCGTTGCGGCGGTTGAGCGTCGACAGTGCCGGTTCCAGATAGTCACCACCTGCCTGCAGATAGATGCCCTTGATATCGGGATCGACTCGGAACCGCGCCTCCAGTCCGGCTGCGGCCTTGGCGGGCTGCCAGTCAGCGGGGACGTCCAGCACCTTGATGCCGGGGTAGTTCTTGGCCATACAGGCACTGAAGGCTTCCGAGCGGTCCCGGCCGTTGACCGACGCCAGGTCTCCCTGGACCTGCACCACCTTGCCGGTCTTCACGGCACGGCCGAGGTAGTGGCACGCCTTCCGGCCGAAGGCGCGGTTGTCCGCGCGGACCACCATGGCGACCGTGCCGCTGTCCGGTGTGACGTCCACCGCGACGACCGGCACGCCCACGCGTTCGGCCGCGCTCAGTCCGGGCCTGATCGCCGCCGAATCCAGCGGTCCGACGACCAGACCCCGCACGTGCTTGGTGATCAGATTGTGGATGTCGGAGATCTGCTGCTGGATGTCGGAGTTGGAATTCACGCTGGGGAGCGTGTGGACGTTCTGTGCCTGGGCCTGGCGGGGGACGGCGGCCTCGTACGCCTGCCAGAACGGCGAGTTCATCGGCACGACCACACCGATAGGATCCACAGCGGTCGTGCGACCGCTCTCTGCCGTGCCGGCGCTCTCGCAGCCCGTAGCCGCGAGGCCACAGAGGAGAGCGAGCGTGACCGTCGCGGTGACCCAGCACCTCGTCCGGTGCGGTGCCGGCCCTCGGCCCAGTCGCTGCCCGCTCATCGTGACCACACCCTCGTGCCTGTGCGTGTCCGAGCACCCCCAGTATGTGGTGGTCGTTCCGCTACGGAACCACCTGGCTCCGTATCCTATACGCGGACAAATCCGGCGCATATGCGGCCGCGGCGGCGCTGCGCCCGGCTCCCCCGCCCAGTCCCAGTCCCCGTCCCCGTCGGCCATCGGCCATCGGCCATCGGCCATCGGCCGAACCGATCATGCGCTGCTCGCGTCTTGCGCTGCGGTGCTCCCCAGAGCCCGGCCTGTCGGTCGACCTCGGTCTTGGCCTTGGCCCTGGCCCTGGCCTTGGGGAAGCGGTGCAGCCCTTGCAAGCGCCGGGAGGCGTGGGGCGTGGTGACGACCGGCAGGGACGTGTCGAGGTGGCGCCGGACCATGCGGTCCCAGTGATCACCATGCAGATGCGACAGCACCACGGCGGCAAGATCGCTGGGGAGCTCATCGAAGGTGACGGCCGGGTGCGTGAGGCGGCGCCATGGCTGCGTCCCACAACTCGGGCAATTTCGCCAACGACCCGCAGCGGGCGGCGGAGGCAGGTCACAAGGGCGGCCAGGGAAGCGGCGGCTCGCGATAACGCGCCAGTGCCGAACTTGGAGGGGCCGGACAAGCAATGTGCTTGTCCGGCCCCTCCTCGCGCGAAGTGGGCCCTCACGCTTGGGAATTGCGGCTAATGGGAAACTTCGGCGGCTCAGGTCCTGACAAAACGACTCCTCCACAGGCGGCGAACGAGACGATCCTCACCGACTGGACCCGCCGTCCTCCGAGTTGCGGCGTGCCCGTCACTCAACGTGCGGCCAACGTGCGGCGAGAAACCTCAAACTTCGCCGCAAGGGGTCACCTTGGCGGCTGGCTCCGGGGTCCTGTGCCGCGTGAACGCCCACAGCGCGAGCCCGAGGCAGCTGAAGGCGGCGCCCAGTGCGCATACGGCGCCCCAACCGGCCACCGCGTAAAGGGAGGTCGCGGCGATCGCGCCGGTGGCGCTGCCGATCGAGTAGAAGACCATGTATCCGCCGATCAGCCTGCTGCCCGCGTCCGGGTGCAGCGCGTAGATCAGGGTCTGGTTGGTGACATGGACCGCCTGTACGGCGAGGTCGAGGAGGATCACCCCGACGACCAGGGCCCACAGCGAGCTGCGGGTGAAGGCCAACGGCAACCACGAGGCGGCGAGCAGTGCCAGGGCGAGGCCGGTGGTCCGCCGGGAGAGTCCGCGGTCGTTCAGCCGGCCCGCCACGGTCGCGGCCAGGGCGCCGGCGACACCGATCAGCCCCAGCGCCCCGATCGCGCTGTGGGGCAGGAAGTACGGGGCCTGGCTGAGCGGCAGCGCGACGCTGCTCCACAGGGTGCTGAAGGCGGCGAAGACCAGCAGTCCGAACAGGGCCCGGAGCCGCAGCAGTCGCTCCCGTGCGAACAGGGTGACCGTGGAGCGCAGGAGCTGTCCGTAGCGCAGGGTTGTCGGCGCGGCGTCACTGTGGCGCGGCAGCACTCGGTACAGGACCAGGGCGAGCAGAGCGGTGAGCGACGCCGAGGCGAGGTAGACCGAGCGCCAGCCCGAGAGATCGGCCAGGAGGCCGGATGCGGTGCGGGCGAGCAGGATTCCGATGACTACGCCGCTGGTGACCAGACCGACGACGCGTCCGCGCCCGGCGGGAGGGGCCAGTGATGCCGCGAAGGCCACCAGCGTCTGCGTGACGACCGCGAGAAGTCCCGTCGCGGCCATGCCCGCGAGCAGGATCGCCGCGGTGTGGGCGGCGGCCACCACGGTCAACGCCACTACCAGGAGCAGCAATTGGGCCACGATGAGGCGTCTGCGGTCGGTCACGTCGCCCAGCGGTACGAGGAAGAAGAGCCCCAGTCCGTATCCGACCTGCGTGAGGGTGACCACGCTGCCGACAAATGCCGGGCTCATGGCGAGGTCGTGGCCCATGGTCACCAGCAGCGGCTGGGAGAAGTAGACGTTGGCCACCGCGGCCCCGCAGGCGACGGCGAACAGGATGACGACGCCGCGGGAGAGCACGAACGCGGAATCTTCCCCACTTCGGGTCTCGCTTCGGATATCACCAGGGGTATCGCTACGGGCTTCACTTCGGGCCTCGTTTCGGCTCTCGCTTCGGGCCTCGTTTCGCGTCTTGCATCGGGTCTCGGTCCCTCGTGTCGCAGCCTCGCAGTTTCCGGGCATCAGCACTCCCCCATTCGGTTTCAACTTGCCACCAGCGGCGACGGTAACCTCATTGGTAGCATGTTGCAACCACATGAGAGTGAGGGACGCCATGGTGAACAGGACCCGCTTCAACGACAGCGAATGCCCGGTCGCCCGCTCGGTGGACGCGATCGGCGACTGGTGGTCCCTGCTGATCGTGCGGGACGCGTTCGACGGAAGCCGGCGCTTCGGGGAGTTCCAGCGCAACCTCGGCGTGGCGAAGAACATCCTCACCGCGCGTCTCCGCACCCTGGTCGCCGGCGGCGTCCTGGAATCCGTCCCCGCCTCGGACGGCAGCGCCTACCGCGAGTACGTCCTGACCGACAAGGGCAAGGCCCTCTTCCCCGTCATCGTGGCACTGCGACAGTGGGGCGAACAGAACTTCTTCGACCCCGGCGAACCACACTCACAGCTGGTCGACCGCCAACAGGGACAGCGCCTCCGCCCACTGGAAGTGCTCGCCGCGGACGGGCGACGACTCAACTCCGACGACACCACCGTTCACAAGATCTCCACCCAGTGACCCGAACGCCGGAGACCCGATGGCACCCTGCAACTGGCCAACGGAAACCGGCAACCTGCGACTGGCGACTATGTGAGGTCATCAGCCGATTCCGGTGATCATCGATGCCAACGACACGAGCAACGCACCCAGCGTCCCCACAGCAACGTAACGTCGCGCCTCGCCCCAGACACCCGGTCGGCGGACATACCGCGTCGTGGCGGCGGCGAAAGCCAGACCGCCGACGATGAACCACGGTCCCCATAGGCAGAGGTACCAGCGGGTCAGGCCGGTCAAGCCAGGCGCAACAGTACGGGCTCCCACCTCAACCAGCACTCCGTGGGCAACGAAGAGACAACCGTGCCAGGCAAGCAGCACTGCCGCGCCGCTGCCACAGAACACCAGGAGACGGCCGATCCGTCTGCCGCGCCGACGTGTCAGACCGATTCCGATCACGGCCCCGAAAACCTTCAGGAGGCCGGTCACCCACAAGACGGCCACGAACCACGCCACCCGATCATCAGCGAGCTTCACCAGGGACGGCGACACCGTCGTCCGCGCACCGAAGGTAACTCCCATCGCCCAGGCGAAACTGGGTACCGCAAACAGGAACCCCCATACCGCAGCAGCAAGCCCCGGCCACGCGCCCGGCCGAATGTGCGGTGCCCGGCGCAGGGTCGTGCGCGCTGACTCGTCGACAGAAGGCTTGATCACCATGGCGCCATCGTGGCCGGACCATGACGACCAGGTGTCATCCGCACGGATGATCAGCCTCCACCGCAGGAGCGACCTTCCGTCGTCCCTGTGACTGAGACGCACAAGCGGTGGTAGACGGTCTGCCAGGCACCGAACCGCTCGGCCATCTCCCTCCACCGGCGGCCGGTAGTGCGGAAGCGCCGTTCGATGAACTCCCCCTCCTCGTAGGCGTGTTGCGCACGCGTCACACCCCCCGTCTTACCGGACCGCTCACCCACCCCTCGGCGGCCACCCCGCAGTCACTCCACAGTCACCCCGCGCCCACCCAAAGTCCACCCCCGCCCACCCCACGCTTGAGCGCAACCGACGCCGGTCCCTAATCCTTCGGTGCCGCCCGTCATCCCTCCTGGCCTGCCCCGCTCCAGAATCTGGCGGGAAGAGGGGGTGCGACCGGGGGCGTCGGCACGTCGGTCGAACTGACCGCGCCCCGCAGGTCGACCGGAGGCCGCTCCAGCGACCTGCGCGCCGCGCAGGAAGAACCTGTCTGTCGGCCCGACCCGGCCCCCTCCCTCTCCTCGCCGACGGCAGTCGATGGCGCTGCGGCGATCACCACGGAAGGAGCCTTTCGCCGCGAAGGAACTGTTCCGCGGAAAGGGCTTTTTCACCGGACAGGCACCGGACATGCACCGGGCACGCAGAGGAGTGAGGGGCACTGAACCTTCGTGAGCAGGGCGCCCAGATCATGGCAGGGCTGCTTGAGCGCCGTTCCGGCGCTCGTGGCCTACTGATCACCGGCGAGAGCGGGGGCGGGCGGACGCGTCTGGCATCGGAGCTTGTCGACGCCGCGTCAGGGAGGATGGCGACCGTGTTCATAGGGGTGCGCCCGGGCCGCCGCATCCCCTGGTGGACCGTGCGGGAGCTGGTCGTTCGGCTTTCGGCGGCCACCGGCGGGAGACCGGCCGTGCGGCTGCCGCCCGCGGGGGAGGACTGCGTTGCGGAAACGTCCCGGCTGTTGCGTGAGCTGCTGCCCTCCGGTCCGCTCCTCTTGGTCATCGACGATGCGCACTGCTGCGACGAAGCCAGCTCGGAGGTGCTGGGAGAGTTCCTGGGTTGGCTGCTGTCGCCAGCGGCCGGGCCGGCTTCTCAGACCCTGGTGGTCTGTACGGCAGAGTCGGGGCAGCCGGCCGCCGGTGCTCCTTCGTCTTCTCAGCGCGGAAGCCGGGCACTTGGCGATCTGCTCGCCCGCATGCCCCGTCACCCACTCGTCCCGCGGGGTGTGGAAGACACCGGCCGACTTGCCCACGAGGTGCTCGGGTTGGCGCCCGATCCCCGGCTCGCCGCGGAGCTACAGCGAGTCACCGACGGCAACCCCGCGGCCGTCCTCGGAGTACTGGCGGACGCTCGGCAACGTGGTGCGCTGCGGGTGGTCGGCGAGTACGCGGCGCTCCTTCCCGATCGGAGGTTGTCGCTGCCCGGTGACCACTTTCTGGTGGACCGGGTCGACGAACTGCTCGGGCGGGTCGACGAACTGCCCGGGCGCGCCGGCGAGCTGGCCCGGCTCCTGGCGATGGCCGGCTCACGCTCACGGGCCAATCGCCTGACTCTCCATCAATTCGACTACGTACAGCAGGCGTTGTCGGAAGCCGGACACCGCTCAGCCGGGAATGGTGACACCGTCCGGTTGATGCCGCCCGCACTCCGCGACGCGCTGTGGGCCCGGGTGCCGCCGTGGCAGCGTGCTCGGTTCCAGTCGCGGATGCTGGCTGCACACCTCGCCGAGCGGGCCCATGCGCCCGGGTGTGACGGACTGAACCGGGACCTGCTGGAGCTGGCGCTCCGCGCCACCGAGCTGGGCCAGCCGCTGGACGGCGCCGCCGACCCGTTGGCCGACCCGTTCGCCGACCCGTCGGCTACGGCTCCCGGCCAGGTCGCGGGCGACCGTGTGACAGGCAGCCGTGTGACGGGCAGCCGTCTGACGGGCTCCGCGGCCACCCCGTCGTCACCGGCCTCCGCACACCGCGGCGCGCTGGCCGGTGAGCTCCTGGAACTCACCGACCGCCACCCATCGCGCGAGGCGATCCTCCTGGAAGCGGTCCGGTACTGGGCCGGGACCGGGCAGTGGGCCCGTATCGCGGCGCTCCCCGAGTACCGGCTCACCGATGCGGTGGTCCCGCACCGTGCCCGTGCCGTCCTGCTGACGGCCGGCGTCGGCTCCGCGCTGGCCGAACTGGAACGCGTCGGCGGCGCACCGGCGACCAGCGGAACCGCCCGGTTGATCCAGGCGGAACTGCTCGCGCTGACCGGGAATCCGCACAAGGCCACGGCCGTGCTCCGGGCGGTCGGCGTCACCGAGCCGAGGCCCTTCGATCCGGACCGGTCGCCGGACGGCGGGTTCCTCGCCGATGGCCGGGAGGCGTGCACGGCGTGGACCGGCGGCCACTGGGACGATCTGCTGGACATGGCCGCCGCGGACCGGCTCCTGGGCCGGTGCGCCTACGAGTTGTGCACCGGTGAGGAGGCGGCTGCGCTCGCCGCGCAGGTGCAGCTCGACCGTGGCCGGCCGCTGCAGGCACTGCGCCATCTGGAAGGCTGCCCGTCCCCCACGACGCAGCAGGCTCCGCGGATCCTGCTGAATTGGGCCCGCGCCGGAGTGGATCTGGTCCTCGGCCGGGTCGACGCCGCGGTCGCGCTGCTGGCCGAGACGGCTCGATGGCAACGGCGCACCGGTTGCGACCGGCACCTTCCGCTGGTGCTCAGTCGCTACCTCCAAGCGCTGTGCGCCGCCGGGCGGTTCTGGGAGGCGAGCCGGGTGCTCGCCGAGCTCGCCGCCCTGACAGCCTGTCCGGTCGAGGAGAACGACGGCGGCGGCAGCAGCACGGGCGGCGCGCTGCGTCGCACGCTGTGGCTCGGCGCCCGGATCGCGTTCGCCCGGGCCCGCGGCCACAAGCCCGGCGGCCCTCTGCTCCGCGACTACCTGCGGGCCGCCGAGGAATCGCACGCGCCGTTCGCGCTGGCGCAGGCACGGCTGATGGTGGGCGGGGAGACGGACGACCCGGAGTTGCTGGCCGGGGCCCGGCGCGGGTTCGGCGAACTGGGCGCCACGCTGTGGGAGCTGCGCGCGGAAGGCCTCCTCAAGAGGCTCGGCGCCCGGCCGGTGCCCGCCGTCACGGCTGAGCGTGCCGACCAGGTGGTGGCCGAGTTCGTCGCCTGTGGCCTGTCCAACGCGTCCGTCGGTGACCTGCTGCTACGGAACGAGGCGTATGTCAAACGGCGCGTGAGCCGGCTGCTGCTGGGCACGAACAGCCGCTCGCGCGCTCAACTGGCGGTCCGGTACGCCGAGCAGATCCCCGCGGCCCTGGCTCCGTCCGCCGTGCCCGGGGACGTCGCCGAGTGGCTGGCCTCGGGCGAGGAAGCCGTCACCGTGCTGACCGGAGCGCCGGGCAGTGGCCGCAGCAGGCTGCTGTCGCGGGCCCGCAGGCGGATCGCTGCGGATGCGACGGCCCTGTTCGTCCCGGGGCGCACGCCGCACCACGGCGGCCGGTTCCGGCTGGCTTCCCTGCTCCTCGACCAGTTGTCCGGGCGGAGTCGTCCGGCGCCGCACCACGGTGCTGGCCTCGCCGCCGCCGATGCGCTTCGTGACCGGACGTCGCCGGCAGACCGCTCCTGGGGCCGGCTCACGATGCTGGACTCGGTGCTCGGCGCCCTTGAGGACGCCTGCCGACGCGGACCGGTCGTTGTTCTGGTGGACGACGCCGATGCTTTGGACGCGGACAGTTCGGCGATGCTGCCGGTGTTCGCGGAGCGGGCCAGGAACGGGGAGTTCCGCCTGGTGGTCGTCGCCACCGGCCGACGCTGGGCCAGCCGCCTCCTCGGCCCCGCCAGGGTGCTCAGCCTCTCCCCCACGGCCGGGGAGGAAGCCGGCCGGAGTCCCGCGGCCTCCGTCGGCGGTGCCGTTGCCGAGGCGGCGACCGACGCGGCGGCAGCCGCCGTCCACGGCCTTACGGAAGGCCACCCGGGCGTGCTCGGAGCGCTCCATGATCTCGCGCCTCCGGGCCCCGGCGACCGCGGGCCCGGCCCGTACCGCCCGCAGGGCGATCGGGTCAAGGGCCCGCCGCAGCACGCGACGGACGCACCGCGTCACCCGCTGCCGGCGTGGACACCCCAACACACCGCCTGCGCACGGCTGTTCGCCGCCCTGCCCGGGCTGCGGATGCCGGCGGCGGAACGGGTGGCGAGGGAGTGGCAGCTGCCGTTGGACACTTTGCACGGGGTGGCCGAACGGCTGTATGCGGTGGGGTCGCTGACCGTCGACCCGGCCGGCGGGCTGCGGTGCGTGGAGCCGGTTCCGGAACAGTCGCCGGCGGCGTCCGTGGATGCGGCTGCCGTCGCCGCGGCACACCGGACGCTCGCCGGGGAACTGCTCGATGCCACGCTGCCGGTGGACGAGGAACGGCTCGCCGAGCATCTGGCCGGCGCTGGAGCGCCCTTCGGACACGACCGGCTCGCCGGGGCTGCGGCCCGCATCGTGGCGGCCGATCCCGGGCGGGCCGAACGCTGGTGCGCCGTACTGCTCGCCGCCCGCCCGGCGGACCGCTCGGTCCGGGGCAGCGCGTCGGTGACGTCCGCGCAGGCGCTGTACCGCCTCGGCCGGTGCCCCGACGCGGCGGCTGCTGCCCGCGATGCCCTGGCCCTGCTGCCGAAGGACGCACGGGAAGCCCGGCTGGCCGCCCGTACGGTGCTGATCGACGCGCTGATGCGGCTCGGCAAGCACGACGAGGTGATGCAACTGGCGCAGGCGGACGCCGGGGAGCGGGGCGGGGATGCCAGGCAGGGCGGCTCCCGGTCGTCCGGTCCCTCCGCACGCGTCGTCCAGGGTTTGCGCGAGGCACGGATCCTGCTGTTGCAGGAACGATTCGGGCAGGCCCTCGGCGTGCTCGGGGCGCGGCGCCCCGAGCACCGCGACCACCGGGCAGCGGTGCTGGCCGGGGTACGGCTGATTGCCGCGATCAGTGCCGATGCCACGGCGTTCGCCCTCCTGGAGCGCCGCACGCACCCAGCCGCGCCCGCCCTGCCGCGGCGACGACTGCACGCCGCCCGGGACGCTCTACGGTGGGGAGACATCCTCACCGCGGAGCGCGCACTCGATGCGGGCGGATCCGCGGCCCGGCGCCGGCCCCCGGCCGCCTTCGTGCGGTTGTCCGCCGCGGTGACGGGACTGCGCACCGGGGACTGGGCGAGCGTGCTGCGGGCCGCCGACGAGGACGCGGCGTCGGAGGACGGCCATCCCTATGTGAACGAGGTGCTGGCCGCACTCGGTGCGGAGGTACTCGTGCGATGGGGCCGGCTGGAGGAAGCCGGTGAGCGGCTCCGGAGCCTGCCGGGGGACAAGATGTTCGGGCATCTGGTCGCGTGGGTGCGCGGCGGGTGGCAGCTCGCTTCACAGGACCCCGTGGCGGCGGCCCGCACCCTGAGCGAGGCGGCGGACCGCTGCGCCCGGCTGGGCTATCTGCCGGGCCGTGATCTGCTGCTCAGCCGCTTGGTGGACGCGCAGTCGGCGAGCGGCAACCGCGCCGACGCGGAGCACTCGGTGGATCGTCTGGCGCGGGTGAGCCAGCGGATCGGCGCCTCGCGCGCCACCCTCTCCTGCCTGCTGCGCCGGAGCATGCTGCTGCGCGACGCTCGCGCGGCGCAGCAGGCACTGGACCTCGCCGAGCGGCAGCACGACCGCTTCTCGTTGGCCCGCGCACAGCTGTACGCCGCGCGGCTCGACGACCGCGACGACGGCCTCCTGCGCTCCGCGTACCAGTCCTTCGAGGACCTGGGCGCGGGAGAAGGGCCGGCTCGCACCGCACGGACGATGCGCGGCCCGGGGGTGGCGGCCCGGCCCGCCGACGCGCTGACGCCCCGGGACCGGGAGTTGGTCGCACTGATCGCCGTGGGCGCCACCAACGCCCAGGCGGCTACCGCGATGCACGTCACGGAGAAGGCCATCGAGGTCCGGTTGACCCGGCTGTACCACCGGACGGGAGTGCGGTCGCGGGTCGAGCTGGTGAGGAAATTCGCCGGGACCGGTGGCAAGCGACCGGCGTGATGTCCTCCTCCGTGCCGCGGTAGGCCCCTGGCGCCCCTCGCGCGTTGGGGCGCGTCGGCGGCGGGGAGACGTGCCGGGTCCCGGCGGAGTGCGCCCGTGTCCCTATCTTTCCGTGACCGTGTGGTCACTTCGTGGTGGCCGGATCGCGCCCCTCCCCCTCGTCCTCAACAGCCCGGCAAGGGGCGGGGACGATCATCGGCCCGGCCCTCGGATCTGCGTGAACTCCCTCGCAGAGGAGGTGAGCGTACTTTCCCCTACATCGGATCTCCGGGGCCTTCCGGGGCGCCAGGCGGCTTGTATAAACGACGGGAACGCGCCATCCGCGCCTCGCCGACCAGCGCTGATCCACCACTGGCCGGCGCGCTGTGGGGCACCACCGTCCGAAAGCAATCCCGGAGGACATGTGGTGCCACCACTCCCGGCCGCGGGCCGCTGCGGAGAACCGCCGCCCGCCCCCAACTCCCCTTAGTTCCCCGGCAGTTGACGACAGTTCCGCAGGAAGGAGCTCTCCCTTGAGCACCCTGGTCGCCAAGCGCGCACCGCGCGCCGAGGGCCCCGCCATGCCCGAGGGCCAGATAGAGCTGGCGGAGCCGCCGGTTCTGGGTGAGCCGGCGAGCCCGGACTTCGGATCCGCGTTGATGTACCTGCCCATGGGGCTGGGCACCGGCGCCATGGTGCTGATGTTCTCCATGCAGAGCGCCGGGCCGTCGATGTACCTGATGACCGGCATGATGGGCGTCGCGATGGTCAGCATGACCTTGACGCAGATCGGCCGGGCCGGTGCCGAACGGCGCCGCAGGATGCGGGCGGAACGCCGGGACTACCTGCGCTACCTGGCCCAGAAGCGCCGGCAGGCCCAGCAGGCCGCGGCGGAGCAGCGGGCCGGACTGCTGTGGGACAACCCCGACCCGCGCGATCTGACGGCCCTCGCGCTGGGCCCCCGGCTGTGGGAACGCCGGCCGAGCCACGAGGACTTCGCCCGGGTGCGCATCGGTCAGGGCACGCGCCGTGCGGCCCTGGAGTTCCTGCCGCCGCAGACCCGGCCGGTGGAGGACCTGGAGCCGCTGGCCGCCATCTCCCTGCGACGGTTCACCAAGGCTCACCAGAAGGTGCCTCGGCTCCCGATACCCGTGGCGCTGCGCCGGTTCACCAGCGTCGAGCTGGCCGGTGCGGGCGAGCCCGCCCTGGCGCTGCTCCGCGCGGTGGTGGCCCAACTCGCGGTCCTGCACTCCCCCGACGAGCTGCGCATCGCCGTACTGGGGGCCGGGTCGGCGCGTGACGAGTGGGACTGGATCAAGTGGCTTCCGCACAACGTGCATCCGCACGAGGAGGACGACGCCGGCCCGGTCCGGCTGGCGGCCGGCGACCACGATGCCTTGATGGAGCTGCTCGGCCCCGACGTACGGGACCGCCCGGACCACGACCCGGACGCCTCCCCCAGCGTCGCCGAGCCGTTCGTGGTGATCGTCGCCCAGGGGGTGGCCCTCCCTGAGACCTCCCGGCTGCTGCACGGCGGCCTGCGCAACGTCGTCCTGCTGGATGCCACCGGCGCGATGACCGGCGGGCCGAAGGTGCTGCGGTTGGCCACGCACGCCGGTCGGGTGGAGTTCCCCTCCGGAGACGACACCGTCGCCGCCGAGGCCGACGGCCTCAGTCGCACGTCGGCGGAGGTGCTGGCCCGTACGCTGGCGCCGCTGCGGACCAGTGGCAGCGTCGACCTCGTCGACCGGCCGTTGGAGTCGGATTTCGACCTGACGGCGCTGCTCGGCCTCCGCGATCCGCGCACCTTCGACGTGGCGGCCAAGTGGCGCCCGCGGCAGGCCCAGGCGGCTCGTCTGATGGTGCCGCTGGGCGTCACCGAGGAGGGCGAGGTCGTCGAGCTGGACATCAAGGAGTCCGCGCAGGGCGGCATGGGCCCGCACGGCCTGCTGATCGGTGCGACCGGCTCCGGGAAGAGCGAACTGCTGCGCACGCTGGTGATGGGTCTGGTCGCCACCCACTCCTCCGAAGTCCTCAACCTGGTGCTGGTGGACTTCAAGGGCGGCGCGACGTTCCTGGGCATGGACCGGCTGCCGCACACCTCGGCAGTGATCACCAACCTGGCCGACGAGATCCACCTGGTCGACCGGATGCGCGACTCCATCAACGGGGAGATGATCCGGCGTCAGGAGCTGCTGCGCGAGTCGGGTCACTCCTCGCTGTTCGACTACGAGAAGGCACGGGCCGCCGGGGCCGACATCACACCGCTGCCGTCGCTCTTGATCATCGTCGACGAGTTCTCCGAACTCCTCGCCAGCAAGCCGGAGTTCGTCGACCTGTTCGTCTCCATCGGGCGGCTCGGCCGCAGCCTCGGCGTCCACCTGTTGCTCGCCTCCCAACGCCTTGACGAAAGCCGCATCCACAAGGTCGAGGGCCATCTCTCCTACCGCATCGCGCTGCGCACCTTCTCCTCCATGGAGTCCCGCAGCGTGATCGGGGCCTCCAGTGCTTATGAGCTGCCGTCGGCGCCGGGCAACGGCTTCCTCAAGGTCGACACCACCAACCTGGTCCGCTTCAAGGCCGCCTATGTCTCCGGTCCCGCGCCGGAACCGGTCGGCGAGGCCGATACCTCCGCCCAGCAGGCCAAGGCCGCCCAGGAGGTCACCCTGTTCGGCCTCGAACGGCAGGGCGCGCTGCGGTCGGAGCGCACTGACGATCAACTCCCCGAGGTAGGCGGGCAGTTGACCCATGTGCGGCGGGCCGACGAACCCGCCGGACCCGTCTCCGGTGGCGAGCAGCACAGCGAGGAGAGCTTGCTGGACGTGCTGATCGAGCGGCTGGCGGAGAGCGGGCCGCCGGCCCGTCAGGTCTGGCTGCCGCCGCTGACCGAGTCGCCCAGTCTGGACGAGCTGCTGCCGGGCATCGTCCCGGACCCGGTGCGCGGCATCAGTGCGGCGGACCACCCCGCGCTGGGCTCGCTGAAGGTGCCGATCGGCATCGTGGACCGGCCGTACGAGCAGCTGCGCGAGCTGCTGGTCGCCGACCTGTCCGGCGCGGACGGCCACATCGGACTGGTGGGCGCCCCGCAGACCGGCAAGTCGACGATGCTGCGCACGCTGATCCTGTCGCTGGCGCTGACCCACACCCCGGAAGAGATCCAGGTCTACTGCCTGGACTTCGGGGGCGGCGGTCTGGTGTCGACGGCGGGCCTCCCGCACGTCGGTTCCGTCGCCACCCGCTTGGAGCGGGACCGGGTGCTGCGCACCATCGCGGAGCTGACGGAACTCATCGAGAGCCGTGAGCAGGAGTTCACCTCCCGGGGCCTGGAGTCGATGGCCTCCTACCGCAGCCTCAAGGCAGCGGGTGAGATCGACGATCCGTACGGCGACGTCTTCCTGGTGGTCGACGGCTGGGGGACGCTGCGCCAGGAGTACGAGGACCTGGAACCGCGCGTCATCGACATGGCGGCCCGCGGACTGTCCTTCGGGATCCACGTCATCGGGTCGGCGGTGCGCTGGTCGGAGATCCGGCCTCGGCTGCGCGACCTCCTGGGCACCAAGTTCGAACTGCGGCTCGGCGACGCACTGGAGTCGGAGGTGGGCCCGCGGGTCGCCGCGGCGGTGCCGCACCAGCCGGGCCGCGGCCTGACGGCCGGCGGCCACCACTTCCTGTCGGCCCTGCCGCGGCTGGACGGTTCCGGGGAGACCGCGGACCTCACCGCCGCGACCAAGGCGGCGGTCGCGGAGATCGACACGTTCTGGACCGGCCGCTCGGCCCCTGGGGTGCGGCTGCTGCCGACCCGGCTGCCCGCGCAGCAGTTGCCCGCGCCCGAGGGGGATCTCCGGGTCTGCCTGGGCTGGGACGAACAGCGCCTGCAACCGGTGTGGCACGACTTCTCCAACACCCCGCACCTGATGGTCTTCGGCGACGGGGAGACCGGCAAGACCAATGCCCTGCGCCTGGTGATCCGTTCCCTGGTGTCCCGCTACTCCCCCGACGAAGCCCGCATCATGGTGGCCGATCCCGGGCGCGGACTGCTCACCGCGGTCCCCGAGGAGTACCGGGTGGGCTACGTGGTCGACAGCGACGCGCTCGCCCAGCTCGCCGGCAACGCGGCGGTCTCGGTCGGCAAACGCGTGCCCGGGCCGGACATCACGCCCGAGCAACTGGCCCGCCGCGACTGGTGGGACGGGCCGCAGTTGTTCGTGGTCATCGACGACTACGACCTGTTCACCAGTGCGCCCGGCGCGCCGTCACCGATGGCTCCGCTGGTGCCGCTGCTCGCCCAAGGGCTGCACATCGGCATGCACCTGGTGGTCGCGCGCAGTACCTCCGGCGCGATGCGCTCGATGATGGAGCCCGTGCTGCGCCGCCTGTGGGAGCTGGGCAACCCGGCGCTGCTGTTCTCCTACCCCAAGGAGGAGGGCAAGTTCCTCGGCGAGGCCAAGCCGCGCACGCTGCCCGCGGGCCGCGCCCAGCTCGTCACCCGTCGGTCGGTCAAGCTCGTCCAGACCGGGCTGGTGAGCCCGTGAACGCCGCGCCCGCACCCCATGTCACGCGTTCCCCCGTCCCGGACCGCACCCGATGCGACCGCACCGCCCCCCTGTCCCCGCTCCGGGGGCACCGCAGCACCGCAGGAGCAGCCTGATGACGTCAGCACACGCGGTTTCCGCAGCCACCCCCGAGGTCTGCCGGGTCACCGTCACGGGTCCCGGCGGACAGGCCGACCTGGCGGTACCGGTCACCACGCCGGTTGCCGCGCTGCTGCCGGTGCTGATCGGGCATGTGACCGCCGATCGGGCCGACCGTGGCACCCCC
Organism: Streptomyces sp. NPDC059649; assembly: GCF_042734445.1. NCBI lineage: Bacteria > Bacillati > Actinomycetota > Actinomycetes > Kitasatosporales > Streptomycetaceae > Streptomyces > Streptomyces sp. NPDC059649. The sequence goes on along the minus strand of NZ_JBHWDV010000001.1, from coordinate 423,138 downwards.
TGGGTCCTGCAACGGCTCGGCGAGGAGCCGCTCGACCCCGACGGCACCCCGGCGACGCTCGGCCTGCGGCACGGGGACGTGCTCCACCTCCGGCCCGCCGAAGCACCCCTGCCCGCACTTCACTTCGACGACCTGGCCGAGGGCGTCGCCCAGACGGTCAGCGCCCTGCCCGGCCACTGGCGTCCGCAGCTCACCCGGGCCCTGGCCCTGGCCGTCGCCGCGCTGACGTTGGCCGCGCTCGCCGCGGCCCTGCTGGGCTTCGGCCCGGGTGTGCGCACCTCGATCGGTGCGGCGGTGATCGCCGTCCTGCTGGGCGTCGGATGCGTGGTCTCCGCACGGCTCGGCGCGGACCGTGGCACGGTGCTGGTGGCCGGCCTCGGCTCGATGGCCTTCGGCGCGCTGACGGGCCTGACGTTTCGTCAGGGATCCGACGGTGGGTACGCACCCGGGCTGCCGGGTGTGCTCACCGCCGCCTTGTGCGCCGGCGTACTGGCCGCCGCCCTGGTCGCCCTGCGGCCGCTGCGGCAGGTGGTGCCCGGCACCGTACTGCTGACCTCGCTGGCCGCGGCGGCCGGCACCGGTCTGATGGGCACCGTGCACTGGCACGGAGGGCAGGCGGCCGCGGTGGTGGCGGTGGCGATGTTCGTGCTCGGTCACTTCGGGCCGCGGCTCACCCTGCGCCTGGCTCGGCTGCGGGTGCCCCGGCTGCCGCGCAGCGCCGAGGAACTGCAGGAGGACATCGAGCCCGAACCGCAGGAGCGGGTGGAGCGCCGGGTCGGACACGCCAGCGCGTACCTCGACACGCTCACCCTGTCCTCGGCGCTCGTCTACGCGGTGGGCTGCTGGTACATGGCGCGGGAGAGCGGCTGGATCGGCACCGTGCTTCCGCTGACCTTCGCCGTGGCCGTCCTGCTGCGCTCCCGCGGCCTCAACAGATCGCTCCAGCGGACCCCCACGGTGGTGGCCGGCGGTCTCGGAGTGACCGCCGTACTCCTCACCCGGATGGCGCCGGGCGGCACGGGGGACCGGGTGGCGGTCGTGGCGCTGCTGCTCGCCGCGGTGGCCGCGCTGCTGGTGGCCGCATGGCGGCTGCCCACCGGGCGGTTGCTCCCGGTCTGGGGACACGCCGGGGACGTCCTGGAGATGGCGACCGCGATCGCCCTGCTGCCCCTGCTGCTGCAGTCCCTGCACGTGTACAGCTCCATCCGCGCGCTGGTCAGCTGAAGGGCCTCGGACCGTGCAGACACGACGCGACCACCTGCAGGCCTACCAGTTCGCCATGGACAGGCTGGCCACCGCACTCGTCAGCGGCGACCCCGGACGGGGCGAGAGCCCGACCAAGCGGGCCGCGCTGAGCACCTTCTTCGGCGCCGGCATCGTCCTCCTGCTGTGCGCGGGGTTCGCCATCTACGGAAAGCTGTCCCCCGTCACCAACGACGCCTGGCGGCGGCCCGGTTCCGTCCTCGTGGAGAAGGAAACCGGAAACCGCTACCTGTACCTCCGCGGCGCGCTCCGCCCGGTCCGCAACTACGCCTCGGCCCTGTTGCTGACCCGCAGCAGGGGCAGGCAGGTCGTCACGGTGTCGGCCACGGCCCTCGCGAAGGTGCCGCACGGCTCGCCGGTCGGCATCGCCGACGCGCCCGACACCGTCCCGTCGGCAGCAGCACTGCTCTCCGGGACCTGGACCCGGTGCCTGCGCCCCGACCTCGACGGCGGCCTCGCCGTCACCTTCGGGCCCGGCAAGGCGGTGTCGTCGTTCCCGGCCGGTCGACACGCACTGACGGCGGCACCTGACGGCACCCTGTACCTGCTGTGGGGCGGCACCAAGTACCGGGTGCCCTCCAAGGCCACGCTCATCGCCCTCGGCCTGGACGGCGACCGTCCGCTCGCCGCTCCGGCGGCCTGGCTCGCGTCGGTGCCGACCGGTGCCCCGCTGAGCGCCGCCGACATCGCCGGCGCGGGCAAGCCGGCCGGCCGGGTGGCCGGAAAGCCGGTCACCGTGGGGCAGTTGTTCACCACCTCGGCGGCGGGCACCACGCGCTCCTACGTGATGACCCGCGGCGGCGTGGCCTCCCTCAGCCCCACGGAGTCGGCCCTGCTCGCCGCCAAGCCGGGGGCCGCGGCACCGCGTGAGGTCTCCGCCACCGACATCGCCGCGGCTCCCGTCTCGACGGACCAGTCGCTCACCCACCGGCTGCCCGACGTCCTCGACGCCCCGGCGGTGCACAGGGACGGCCAGGCGGTCTGCCTGCGGGAGGAGGCCCACGGCACCAAGCTGACCAGTGCGGTGGTCATCCAACGCGGCCCGGCCGCCACCGGCAGCCGCACCGTGCTCGTGCCGCCCTCGCACGGGGTCCTGGCGGTCGACCGCGACCAGCTCCTGGCGCGGGCGGCGAACCCGCAGTCGTACCTCGTCACCGACCGGGGCATCGCCTACCGGCTGGCCGACTCCAAGGCCGCCGGGGCCCTCGGCCTCGGCGGATCGCCGACGGCCGTACCGAAGAGCCTGCTGGCAGCCCTGCCACACGGGCCCGCGCTGGACACCGCCGCGGCGGCGCACTCGGTGAAGGGGAGCTGATCCGATGCCCATCGCCCTGGGAACCACCCGTACGGCCGGCGGCGCGATGCAGTGCCGCGCCGCGGGCCACGCCCTGCTGATCCACCCGAAAGGCAAACCCGACCCGCAGGCGGTCGCGTTCGCCGCAGGTCTCGCCCTCGATCCCCAGCACACGCTGGCCGTGGTGGACCTGCCCTTCGGAGCGCTGGACGACGCGGCCGACGCGATCGCCCGGCTGCTCGCCGGCCGCGCCGGCAGCCTCCGTCTGGTCTTCGGCCGTGCCACCCCGCAGGAGTCCTGCCGGGCGGCGCAGCGGATCGCGGACCGGCTCGGGCAGTTGGTGCTGGCCCCCGACGGCGAGATGCTGCTGACGGCCGGCGGCGGTCTGTTCATCCCCAACGACCACGGGGCGGGCTGGCTGCGGTTCCGGCCGGGACGCGAGGCGGAGCGCGACTCGCAGCGTTTCCCGAAGCCGCGCTGGGAGTTCGCCACCTTCGACCGGCCGTGGGCGACCAGCGGTCACGGTGTGGTGGAGCCGGTGCCGAGCGGGGTGTGGGTGCGCAGCCCGCGCAGTGCGGCGTTCCCCGCCGAGCGTCAGTGGCTCGTCGACCGGCTGCCGAGCCATGCGGACATCCTGACGGCGGTACTCGGCAGTCCCGGCGGGCCGCCGGTGCCGCTGGCGGACGTCGCCCGGTTCGTGCACACGATGCCGCCCTCGGCGCGCCCCTGGGTGCGGTTCCTCCACTTCGGGCCGGTGTCCCTGCGGGAGGGCGGCGAGGCCCTGGGACAGGAACTGGCGGACGTGCTGGGCCAACAGGTGGTGCTGTACGCGGGCGTGCCCGTGCAGGCCCGGATCGGGCTGGACGCCCCCGAGGTGGCCCTGGTGCGGCCCGACGGCACGCTCGGCCACCGCCCGTTCGCCAGCGAGCTGATGTACTTCCCCCGCACCGGCGGCGAGCCCGCGCCGCCCGCGCTCTTCGGCCTGCGCGCCCCGGTGTCCGGGGTGCGGGAGATCTGCGCCGACGTCTACGAGTACGCCGCGGACGTGGTCCTCGAAGTGGTGCAGAGCGGGCTGTGGGTACGCCCGCCCGCCGAGCCGGCCGCCGGCGACGCGGTGCGCCGTATCCCGGCGTCGGCCGACTTCGCGGCGATCCTGTACGACCGCAGCACGCCCCGGACGGCGGAGCGGATGCGCGCGGTCGCGGAGGACGTGCTGTGGCGGCTGGACCCGGCGAACCGTGAGAGCTTCAAGGTCCTGCCCGCGGACGCCCCCGGCACGGCCACCCAGAGCGCGGACGAAGCACACCTCTGGTCCGGCGACGGCTCCGCGGCCACGGGCGCGCAGCCGACCGCCGGGCGGATCCGTCCGGCGCAGGCGGCCCCGTGGAGCGCGGCGGAGTCCGCGTCTCCCCAGGAGCGGTCGGCGTCCGCGGGCCCGCGCGGGACCGGCGGCGCCGCTTCCCCGCTGCTCGCCCGTTTCGATCCCGACGACCCGGCCACCGCTCCGGGCCGCGCATCCGTGAGCGCCGCTCCTCCCCGGCCGGCGTTCCCGCCCGCTTCGGCGCAGCCGCCTGCCCGGACGGAGTCCGACGCCCCGTCGGTCCGCCTGCCGCAGACGGAATCCGCGCGGCCGGCCGGTGCCGACGCCGCAGCCACCGCATCCGGTCCCCCGGGCACCACTGCGGTGTCCTCCGCGCCGGGCCATGTGGTCCCGGCGCCGGCCCCCACCGAACCCCCCGCACCACCGGCGGTGGCGTCCGCGCCGCCCCCGGTGCCGGCCTCGCGTCCGGTGGCCGCGGCCGGGGCGCCCGGCAGCGACGCGCCGGTGCGGCCGGACGAACCGCCGTTCCCCGCCGTGCCCGCGCCGGAAACGGCGCCCGCGCCCCCAGCGTCCGGCCCCACCCCGGAGCCGGCACCCGCGGCGCCCGGGAACACCACCCCGGAGCCCGCGCCCCCCGTGGCCGGGGCCACCCCGGAGCCCGGGTCAGCAGCGGTCACACCCGCCGTCCCCACCCCGGAACCGCAGCCCGCGGCGGCGCCGGTCATCCGGCTGGAGTCCGACTCCCCCGCCGCGCCGGCCCGCCCCGGCGCCGCTGAGAAAGCACCACCCGGTTCCGACCGCATCCCCGGCCCCGGTGAGCCGCAGCCCACCGCTGAGGGCCCCGGTGTGCCGGACGCCGTGTGCGTCCAGCCGGTGCCGACGGCGTCGGCCTGCGTCGTGCCGCCCGATCGCGACACGGTGCGGGAGCGCGAGTGGGTGCGGCGCACCTTCAGCGCACAGTTCAACGCCCTTGCGGGCACCGTCTCCCGGGTGATGTCGGAGTCGCCCGGGCTGCGCGGCGCCAGCCGCAGCGGGGCCTCCGACGCGCTCACCGACCTCGTCGCGGTCCGCCTGTACCTGTCGGGCGACAGCGCGGCGGTGGACGCGGCGATCCGTACGGCCGCCGCGGGACCGCACGTACCCCTGGCCCGCTGTGTGGCCGCGGGGCTGCGCAGGCTGCCGTCGTACCGCGGGGCGGCCCTGCTGCGGGCGAAGGTCTCGCCGGCGGAGCGCTCGTGGTACCGGGAGGGGCGGCTGGTCACGGAGTGGGCGTTCTGCACGGCGTACAGCGCGCCGCATCCCGGGCCCGAGGACGGCACCGACTTCCTCATCTGGTCGATGACCGCGCGTCGCACCGCCCTGATCGACCCGCCCGTGCCGCACCGGGTGGTGTTCCTGCCCGGCACCGCGTTCAAGGTGCTGCGCCCGTCCGACGGCGCGGACGGCCCGGTGCTGCTGCGGGAGTTGTCGCCGTCGGAGATCGCCGAGGACGGGCGGGTGGACGTGCAGCGGGTGCCGCTCGACGAGATCGCCCTGGACGGCCTGGAACGCTCCGCCGATGTCCTGCGGGAGAGCGACGGCGCCCCGCCGGCCGACGCCCGGCGCGCCGGGCCGGGCGCGCGGCGGGGGAGGACCTTCGGTTCTGCCCCCGGTCTGATCGGCGAACCCCCGCGGCAGCGGCCCGGTGACAGCGGGCCTGGAGAAGGAGCAAAACTGTGACCCGGCATGTGCTCTTGGTGTCCCCCGACCGTCCGGGGGCCTACCGGGCGATCACCGATGCCCTGGCGGAGGCCACCGACGGCGCGCTCATCACGATCGCGCCGGGCCGGTACGACGAGGCCCTGTGCATCACGCGGCCCGTCACCCTGGCTGCCGAAGGGGGCGGCGCGGCGGAGATCCACTCCTCCGCCGGCAGCACCGTCGTACTGGACGCGGAGGCCGTGCAGTTGTCGGGGCTGCTGCTGTCCGGCACGGACCGCGAGGCGCCGGTGCTCGACGTACGGCGGGGGCAGGCCGCACTCGACGGCTGCCAGGTGTCCGGCGAGGCGTGGGCAGCGGTGCTCGCGTGGCAGGACGGCGTGGTGGCGTTGCGCGACTGCCGGGTCACCAATGCCCAGGGTGCCGGCGTCGTCGTGACCTCTCCCGGCGGCAACACCATCGAGAACTCGCAGATACAGGACATCGGTTCCTCCGCGGTGGTCGTCGCCGAGCACGGCCGGCTCACCGTGCGCGACTGCGACCTGCACCGCGCACGCGGCAACGGGGTGTGCGTCAACGGGCAGGGCTCGGCGGTCGTGGAGTCGACGCGGATCAACGGCAGCGGCAAACCCGCGTTGGCGGTGGAGCAGCAGGGCCGCGCCGAGCTGCGCGAGCTGCAGGTCACCAACAGTGCGGCGCTGGACGCGTATCTGACCAGCGGCGCGGAGATCCGGCTGACTCGCTGCTCGTTCACCGGGTCGGGCGGGCAGGGCGTGCACATCGGCGCGGGCTGCGCCCCGCTGCTGAGCGAATGCTCGATCACCTCCGCGAAGCACAGCGGAGTGCACGCCGCGGCGGGCGCCCGGCCGCGGCTGGAGCGCTGCGCGGTGACGGACACTCCGGTCGGCGTACTGGTGGAGGCGGACGGCAGTGCCGAGTGCACCGATCTGACCGTCAGGGGGGCCACCGACACCGCGGTGCAGGTCTCGGACGGCGACGTCCGGCTCGACCGCCTCACGGTCGACGCGGGCTCCGGTGCCGCGGTACGGGCGAGCGGGGCACGGGCCCGGCTCGACCTGGACGAGGCGGACCTCACGGTCGGCGGATCGGCGGGCATCGAGCTGGCCGAAGGGGCGACGGCCCGGCTGACCGGCGTACGGCTGGACGCCCGCCGCGGCACCGGCCTCAGCCTCGCGACGGGCGCCCGCGCGGAGGCGGAGTCCTGCCTGTTCTCCGGCTGCTCGGCGGTGATCGGCACCGAAGGCCAACTGACCGCACACGACAGTGAGTTCACCGGTTCCGACACCGACGGCGTGCGGGTGACCGGTGGCGGCACCCTGACCGCGGTCGGCTGCCGGATCAACGGCGCCCGCGGCCACGGCGTCAACGTACAGACGTCCGCGCGCGCCGAACTGACCAACTGCACGGTCTTCGACAACGCCGGGGACGGGGTGCGTTGCAACACCGAGGAGCCGGTCCGGGTCCAGGACTGCGAGCTGCGCGACAACGGCGGTACGCCCGTGCGTCAGCTCAACGCCGACCAGGTGTCGGTGGAACGGGTGGAGACCCGCGGTGACCTGAGCGAAGACCACTCGGCCCACACCGCCGACGCCATATCCGGCGCGTCCGACCCCGAGGTCGCGCCGCAGCGGCACGCGGGCACCGGACCGCTGGCGGAACTGGAGGCGCTGGTCGGTCTGGAGAGCGTCAAGGCCGAGGTCACCGGGCTGATCAATCTGAACAAGATGGCCCAGCGCAGACAGGAGATGGGCCTGCCGATGCCCCCGGTGAGCCGGCACCTGGTCTTCGCCGGCCCGCCCGGCACCGGAAAGACCACGGTCGCCCGACTGTACGGAGCGGTGCTGGCGGAGCTCGGCATCCTCAGCCAGGGCCACATCGTCGAGGTGGCCCGCGCGGACCTGGTCGCCCAGATCATCGGCGGCACCGCCATCAAGACCACCGACGTCTTCCAACGAGCCCTGGGCGGCGTGCTGTTCATCGACGAGGCGTACACCCTGACGAACCAGTCCCGGGGTACGGGGCCGGACTTCGGCCAGGAGGCCGTCGAGACGCTGATGAAGCTGATGGAGGACCACCGCGACGAGATCGTGGTGATCGTCGCCGGATACTCGGAGCAGATGGACCAGTTCCTGGCGTCCAACCCGGGTATGGCCTCGCGTTTCGCCCGCACCGTGGAGTTCCCCAACTACAGCCCGGAGGAACTGATCACGATCGTGCGGGGCCTGTGCGCCAAGCACTACTACGAGCTCACGGACTGTGCCCTTGACGCACTGGGCCGTTACTTCGAGAAGGTGCCGAAGGGCGCCACGTTCGGCAACGGCCGGGTGGCGCGCCAGGTCTTCGAAGAGATGATCAGCAAGCAGGCCTCCCGGCTCGCCGCGGACCCGCCGACGGACGACAGCGAACTGTCACGCCTGACCGGCATCGACGTGGTGACCGTCCCGGCCGACGCGGGCGCAACCCAGCAGGCCCCTCCCGGCGCCGACCGCAGCACCGCGACGGCCGACCACCCCGCCGGGCCACAACGGCTGACCGCCATGACCGGGCTCGGCGCGGCCCGGGCGGCGCTGCACGCCAGGGTGGAGAGGCTGGCCCGGACGGACCGGCAGCGCACACAGCCGGTCTCCGCACAGGCCCACGTGATACTGGAAGGGCCCCGGGGAAGCGGACGCCGCGCCCTGGCCCGGAACTACGCCCGCTGCCTTGCCGAACTCGGCCTGCTGTCCACCGGGTTCGTCCACGACGTGCCGCTGTCCGCGATCCCCGTCCGGTGGGCCGAACAGCCACACATCCGGCTGGCGGCCGAGTGGACGGAGGCGCAGGGCGGCCTGCTCGTACTCGAACTGGACGATGCCTTCGGGGGCCGCCCGCCGGCCGAGCGCACCGCCGTCCTCGACGCGGTGGCCCGGATCGCCGCCGAGCCCGGCGGCACCGCGCTGGCGCTGTGCGGGACGGCCGCCCCGCTCAAGGACCTGGTGCGGGAACGGCGGGACGTCGCCAAGGAGTTCGCGGAGTACGTCCGGCTCGATCCGTACACCACCGAGCAGACCGTTGACCTCGCGCGGCGCCATCTGTCACGGTTCGGCTTCCACCTGGGTGACGACGCGGCCCTCGTCCTGGCCGCCTCCTTCGACGCCTCGCCACCGTCCGGCGGCGCCTACCAGGCCCACCGGCTCGCGGAACGGCTGGCCGCCACCGCGCGCGGCCGGACCGTGTCCGCCGCGGACCTCCCCCGACCTCCGGCACCGCCCAGCGCGCCGCCGGACCACGAACCCGCGGACCCGGCGGCCGGCTCGGCCGCCGCCGGGCCCGCGGAACCACCGCATCAGCAGACCGAAACGCTGGTGCGGGCATGAAACCGTCCACCGCCGACGCAAGGGCGGCCCCGCGCCGCCCGGCGTCCGCCGGCCTGACGGCCACCATCCACCCGGCGCGCGTACCGACCCGGCACGGGGACGTATCGCTACCCACGGCTTCGGCCGGCGCCGTATCCGAAAGGAGCACACCGTGAACCTGACCGCAGTTGAACTGCAGGGCATGACCGCCGCCCAGCACACCTTCCAGACCACCCTGGACGAGGCGACCTCGTCGTACGCCCAGATGGACGGCCAGATCGAGGGCCTCCGGGCGAGCTGGTCCGGTCAGGCGTCGACCATCTACCAGGGCGCCATGCAGGCGTGGCTGAGCGACTTCACCCAGGTCAACCAGGCGCTGCGCACCATGCTGGAGAAGCTGGGGCAGAACACCAATATCTACGCGGACACCCACGAGAACACGCAGCAGCAGGCGAACCAGGTCGCCCAGGCGATGGGCTCCGGCGCCGTCGGCCTGCCCGGCTTCCCCTCCTGAGTCACCCCCACCGACCCCGACACCGCGAAGGAATCACACATGACGTACAGCGTCCAGATGGACCAGGTCGAGTACATCGTCGGCGAGATGAACGCCATCACCCAGCGGATCAACCAGGCGCTGGCCGACCTCGACAGCCAGTCGAAGATCAACCTCAGCGCATGGACCAGCGATGCGCAGCAGACCTACAGCCAGGTCAAGGCGCAGTGGGACCGGGCCGCCGCCGACATGACGCAGAAGGCCTCCACCGCCGCGCAGATGCTCGGCACGATCAACGAGTACTACTCGAACGGTGAACGGCATGGCGTTCAGCTCTGGGCGTGATCTGCCATGAGCGATTCCAAGCGTGCCGTGATCCACTCCGACGGCCCCCGGGTCCAGCACGACGCCCCGAAGCACCCCGCGGTACACGAACCGCAGCGGTACGACGGAAGCACGTCGGTGCCGAGCCAGCACGGGACGTTCGACAACAGCTACGCCTTCACCCCACCCCCGGTGCCTTCGGGGTCGGGTGACCATGCGGGCGCCACTCGTGTCGATACGCCGTCGATGACGATGTTCGCGGACAACATCGACAAGCTGATCAAGCCCACGGCGGACGCAGCCGCCGCCCTGAAGCACATCAGCGTCGCCCCCGGCGCCTTCTACCACGCCAACCAGGTGCGGACGAAAGTCAACGGGCCGAACGCGGACGCCGGGCTGAAGGAGCAGTACATCAAGGTGCTGGCCGACCTCGGCCAGGGCCTCGGTGATCTGCGGGACGGGATCAAGCAGCTGGCGCAGAAGTACACCACCGTCGAGGAGGCGGGGAAGATGTCCGCCAAGGACCTGCAGAACGCGATGCAGGCGTCCAAGGGGGACTTCACCACGCTGTCGAACGACGCCGGCGGGGCCGGCGGCGGGGGAAAGTGACGCTTCCCCCCGCGAGGTAACCCCAACGGCCGGCGGGCCGCCGTCACGTCTCTCGCAAGGCGACGCGACGGCGGCCCCTGGCCCCCATCCGAGAGCAACCGGCCGCGTACCGCGGCGTGATGGAAAGCGCGAGAGCGACATGGGCAGCCGTGACCACAACAGCAACGGGTTCCGCGAGGGTGACGACGGCGCGGTCTTCGGTGACCCGGGCACCGGTGCCGGGTTGGTATCGGACTACGAGACATGGGACTGGAAGCAGATAGCCGCGGCCATCAACGGCATGTCCGCCGGCGTCTCCAGCGATGCCAACGCGCAGCATGCCGCGTCCGTGTCGGACCCCGCCTCACTACAGAACGCCGCCGTCGCCTTCTACCAGGTTCAGCAGGTGCTGTCCGGGGTCACGGAAAGCCTCCAGGCGCAGGCGAAAGCACTCGCCGGCGAGAACGGCCCGTGGAAGGGGGACGCGGCCGACGCCTTCCTGGACATGATGAACACCTTCTCCCGACAGGTGAAGGCCACCGCCGAGGTCCTTTCCGGCGGTGCGGCGCCGACCGGCTCCGCTCCCGCACACTCGGTGCCGCAGCAGCTGGCCGACAATGCGGCCAACCTCCGCAACGCCCAGATCAAGATCGCGCAGATCGACAACTGGTACGCCAACCAGGCCGTCAAGATGGGCGTGCACCCCATGAGCAACGGCCTCATCCCCATCAGCAAGAACCCGAAGCTGGTGGAGATGATGACCAACGACATGCGGGCCGTCCTCAAGAGCCTGGTGAGCGAGTACCAGGTCACCATCGACTCCGTCCGCTCCCCCAACACCATCAACAACCCCTTGAACGGGCCGACCCCGGACAAGATGCCGGGCTCGCCCCCGGCCATCAAGGCCCCGGGGGCGCTGCCGAACGTGACCCCGCCGACCGCCCCACAGTTCTCCAGCCCGTCCGCCCCGGCGCCGTTCAACGCCCCTTCGTTGCCGGGGGGCGGCGCTGCGGCGCCGTTCCCTGGCGGCGGTGCAGCGTTGCCTGACGGTGCCGCTCCGTTCCCTGGTGGCGGCGCCCCGTTGCCTGGCAGTGCTGCTCCGTTCCCCGGTGGTACCGCACCGTTGCCTGACGGTGCGGCCCCGTTCCCTGGTGGCGCCGCCCCGTTCCCTGGTGGCGCCGTCCCATTGCCTGGTGGCGCCGCCCCGTTGCCTGGCAGTGCTGCTCCGTTCCCCGGCGGCACCGGCGTGGGTGATGGGGCAGACGGCCCGGGCGGACCCAACAGCGCACTACCCGCGGCCGCGTTGGACGAGGCGCTCCATCCGGCCGCCTTCCCCGGCGGCACCGGCACCGGCACGGGGCCGGGAGGGATGCCGATGCCGATGTCGATGCCGGTCGCGCCCTTCCCCGGCGGCACGCAGACCAACGAGGCGGGCCTACCGCTGAACAGCCCGCTCAGCGGGGACCGAGGGCAGTGGGGCGACGTCCCCGCCGTTCAGGACTTCCCCGGCGACACCGGCGTCGGCGGCGCAGGAACCGGGTTCCCCGGTGGTGTGGGCGACGGTCTGGAGACCGCCGCTCCGGCCGGCTTCCCCCACGGAACATCGACGACTTCCGGTCTTCCCAAGGGACTTGCCACGCCGTCGCTGCCCAACACCAGCCTGGACGCACCCAGCCTCGGGAAAGACGCTGCGGCCTTCCCCGGGGGCACCGGCGTCGGTGGCGCAGGAGCTGCGTTCCCCGGTGCGAGCGACGGCCTGGGGACCGCCACTCCGGCCGGCTTCCCCCACGGAACATCGACAACGTCCGGTCTGCCCAAGGGAATTGCCACACCCTCGCTGCCGAACACCAGCCTGAACGCACCCAGCCTCGGAACAGACGCTGCGACCTTCCCCGGAGGCACCGGCGTCGGCGCAGGCGCGGGCGCGGGCGTCGGTGCGGGTGGCATGCCGATGATGCCCGGCATGGGCGGCGCGTCCGCGCCCCACGGCACACCCGAACGCAGCGACGCCTCCGGCCTCCTCGACCAACACACCGAACCCTGGACCG